>JBOFIT010000110.1:0-3477 GCA_051650305.1 Cellulosilyticaceae bacterium | reverse complement strand
ACATAAATAGGAATCCCTGGATGGCGCCTTCTAGCTACTTGCAGAATGTCTTTGATAGCTGCACCTGTATGAGAAGTGATGACACCTACTGCTTTTGGGAAGGTGGGCAAAGGTTTCTTGTAAGCTACATCAAAAAGCCCTTCTTGGTGAAGCTTCTTCTTGAGTGCTTCAAAAGCTTCGTAAAGCGTTCCTTTACCTTGCTTTTCCACTTCTTGTATATAAGCTTGAAAAGTACCAGTCTTCTCATAAAGTGACACGCGACATCTGGCATAGATTTTTAAGCCTTCTTCTAAATCAAAAGAAAGCTTCATCGCATCCTTTGCAAACATAACTGCTGGGATACTTGCTGATGCATCTTTAAGGGTCAGATAAATATGGCCTGAATGATGGTATTTGCAGTTAGATACTTCGCCAGATACCCATACATTACTAAGCACATAGTCTTCTTCTAGAAGTCTACTGACATAACGATTCACTTCTGATACTGCCACTACTTTTCGTTTCATTTTCTATGCCTCTATTTCTATGCCTTTGTCTCTTCGCCTTCTTCTATGCTTCTGATACTGCTACTGGTTGTGAGATTTTGCCCAGTACACCATTGATAAACTTTGGTGAGTTATCTGTACTGTATACCTTTGAAATCTCGATTGCTTCGTTAATTGCAACTTTAGCTGGTACATCTTCACACCACTTCAGTTCATAAATCGCCATACGTAAAAGCATAAGGTCTACTTTTGCGATACGTGTAATTGACCAATGCTCACTGCTCTGAATGATCATTTCGTCGATTTCTTTTTCGTGTTCGATTACACCTAAATATTCTTTTTCAATAAATCCTTTTACCTTGCCAGTTACACCTGTAAGGTAATGACTTAGAATCTCCTTGTTGTCTCTTTCTGGGTGAAATGCTGTCTCGAACAGCATCTTCATAATTAATTCTCTCGCTTCACGTCTAGTCATTGTTTCCTCCTTGTAAAAAAGTGGCCACTGCCACAGTTCTCATTGAATACTGATTTTGTCTATTCAATGAATGAAGCTAACCTAAATATAGGTTAGCCTAATCTTTAGTATTCATCTACAGTTTTTGTTTTTTGGAATTCTACACCAATGACATGTACATCTACTGTTCTTACCATAAGACCTGTCATTGTTTCAATAGAATTCTTTACTTTTTCTTGAATTTTTAAACATACATCTTGGATTTTCACACCGTATTTGACAATGCACATCACTTCGATAAATACTTCGCCTTCACCTACTTCAACTTTGATGCCTTTTGCTGCTTTTTTACCTCTAATCGTCTGTACAAGGTCATTCTTTCCACCGATACCAGCCGTACCTTCTACTTCCATTGATGCAATTTCTGCAATAACAGCGATTACATCGTCAGCGATTTGTACTTGTCCAGCTTCATCTTCTACTTCTACATTGACATTTTTAATTTCTTCCACAGTAAATGCCTCCTCTATCTTATATAGTGATTGCTTTTACCCTTATTATATACAATTCAAAGGGGTTTTGTAAATCATTTTCACTTATGAATGGAAAAAGTAGCTAAAGTATGAGGGCTTTAGCTACTTTTAGGATTAGTTTTGTGCTGTTTCCTTATCCGCTGTCAAACGAGATATTTTGATTTGTCCTACTTTACAGCCTGTCTTTCTTTGAACGATTTCTTCAATCTGTGCGATTTCTTCGTCTGAAAGCTCATCGTCATTGACTACAACGTCAATCGTTGTTTCATCGATTCTTACAAACACATCTTTGAAACCTTTCGCACGAAGAAGTGACTCTGCACCGTTTTCTTTACCGATACGGTCTTGGATCGCGATAAGGCTTTGTGCAGCTTTTGCTTGTGTTTCTGGATCGATATTTGCATCTGCCACATAGTTACCAAGTTCTTCAATTTGTTTTGCTCTAACTTGTTCACGAAGCATTTTTTCTTCTGCAAAGAAGTTTACATTCACTTGTTTGCCAGTGGTATCTGTGCTAGCAATTTGTTCACCTTTTTTGGTGATGACAACTTCTTGCACTGCTTTTTCACCTACTGGAACGCTTGTCTCTACTGTTTCTGGGCTTGTCATCTCATTAAGCATGTCTTCATTTAAGGCTGCAAGCTCTTCTTCCGTTAAAGGAAGCCCTGTCACATCATTGACTGCATCTGGTGGTAAAGTAGCAAGCTCACCAAGTTCATCAAAGAAGTTATTGTGATCCACGAGGCCACCTTCTGCTACATCAATAGCATTGTTTCCCTCTGCATTAAAGTTTGGTGCTGTAAGTTTGGTGCCGTCTTTATCTGTGAGACTTAAATACCCTGCAATAGCAATCATAAATACAAGTACTGTAACAATTACGTGATTTCTTTTCATTTCAAACATGATTTACCCTCCTTAATTAGTGGCCATTTTAAATACTGCAATTTTATGTACTGGAACATCTAAAACCGACGATACGGCTTGTATAATAGCATTTTTTACATTGCTATCATCTGCTCCTTCTGCTAATACTAATACACCTTCTATTTCTGGCCTGTTTTCTTTTACAATAAAAGGTATATCTCCTTTTTGCATCACAACCTTACGTTCTAAGTCCTCTTTTGTATTAGACTTACTTCTACCAGACTTGTCTGTCTCATCCGTATCTTGAATACACTGCACCACTTCTTCTGCTAGTACTTTTTCATTGCTTGTACTTGTTGTGACCATGACTTTTGCTTGCCCAGCCCCTTCAAGGCTCTTCAAGATCATCTCAAGCTTTTCTTCCAGTAACGCTTCATAATCATCTTCCCCTACTAGCTTTTTTTCCTCTGCAACTTGGGCACCTTCTAATGCCACTGTTGGTGCTGCTGGTTTTTCTCCCCAAGGAAAATAACTTACTACAATCCCCACAGCAACAAGCATTAAAACACCTAAGAAAAGCTTCTCCGTCGTACTTAAAGGATTCTCCTTTTTACCAAATGGCCAAAATCCTTTTTTTTCTTTACCTTCCATACGTTTCCCCCTTATCTAATTCTCTTGTACTGTAATATATATATTAGTGTTGTCCCAATTATAGAATGTATTTAAACAATTTTTTATTTGTTTTTCTAATACATCTTGATCCAGTACAATGCTTTCACTTTTGCTGCCTATGCCAAAACCTATGCCATCACTGTCTTTATACGCAACTTCTAAGGCAACACTTTCTACACCAAATCCCGATTCTTCCATGACGGGAATCACTTCAATCCCTACTACATCCACTTCAACGTTTTTTTCTACCCAATTTCTCGTTTGTTCTTCCAATTGTGCGCCGTATATGGCCAACATGCCTTCTTTTTGCTTCTCCACTTCATCTTCGTATGTACTATAAGTCACTTCTTGCCCTAGCTCTGCTTGATAATAATTAATGTACTGAGACACTGTATCGCCTGGTACAAGTGAGGTGCCTGTCACAAAGTCTATGATAGGCCCTAAAAGCGTGAATATGACGATGAAGCCC
>JBOFIT010000109.1:0-2896 GCA_051650305.1 Cellulosilyticaceae bacterium | reverse complement strand
AACGTTTATACCAGTCTTCTGTCTCTTCTAACCGTGTATACAAGTCTTTACCCATTTGATTGATTTCTTTGGCCATCTCTAATTGTTCAATAAGTGCCTCATCTATACCATCTTTTCCTAAGTATGCCCCTAGTATATTACCAGTAATCGCTGCTGCACTATTGCTATTGCCACTTTGATTAATAGCAAATTGAATTGCTTTTTTAAAATCATTGCTATATACAAGCGCTGTGTAGAGTGCCATGCCTACAGCTTCATTAGCCATAAAGCCATCACCAAAAGCCTGTAATTTTTCTAATGTAGGTTCGCCATCTTTGCTCATTTGTAATGCTAACTGCATAGATTCCATGGTTTCTTCATGACCATCATACATCTTTAGCTTTTCCATTGCTTTATGTGCTGCCTCTTCTATGGAACTACCTTCTGTAATAAAGTAAATAAGCGTTGCTAATGTTCCTGATGCTAAGTAAGCCGTAGGATTCCCATGTGTAATGGCACCTACCATACACCCTACATCAAATACAGTTTCTTCATCTTCCACCAAGCCTACCGGTGCGATGCGTATAACTGTCCCGCATCTTTTACTATTATTAATAGGTTTATGAGTGGTTCCCATGATGCCCTTGCCTAATGCTGTCAGACAAGTAACACCTGGTTCTCTATACCCGTATAATCCCTTTACTTTTACAAGCCAACCATCGTAAGACTCTTTAGACCAATTAGGTGTTCGAAGTCCTTGTGTATAAAGCCATCTTAAATAAGCTCTAAAAACAACTATTGCAGTATCCTTCTTCGTACGTTCGATATGTTTTTCATGACTCCTCGAAATACTGCGTAGCAACCCTTCTGCTGTAAATAATGTGAGTTGTGTATCATCAGTTATAATGGCTTTATCCCCTTCTGTTTGGATGACAAAATGATCCAGCCCATTTTCTCCATAGGTTGAAATAATCTTATCATACTTCATAAACTTAACAGGAGCTCCAAACGCATCCCCTATAGCTCCACCTAATAAGCATCCACAGAAATGTTTCTCATCTCTTTTCATGCTAAGCCACCTCCAGCCTTACGTAAGATTAGTTGAAATTTCAAACATTTTCATACAATATAGCACACTTTTTAGCTTGTTACAATCTTAGCCATTGTATACATGAAATACCAAATTTATTGTATTTATAATCCAACTACCCAACTTTGCAAGTGACTTTCCACATTTTTCTGAATCTCTACCAACTGCTCATCTTTTTTCATACCTTTCATAAAGAACCCTAGCCACTCTTCTTTATATTTCTTTTGTTCCCATATAGATTTTTTGTACTTTGCTTCATAACAATCATTAGCATGCTTACATGCATCCCATATCTGTCTATAATAGTAACTGTATTTCCCCCCTGTTTCTCTGTCATAAAGATTCATAAACTCATCAAACTTTGATTTTGCCATAACTACCCCTTCTTTCTTTTTTCTATATACTTATTTTACCAAACCTAAAAGCGGTTTTCAATTTCCCACCAAGCTTTTGATTGAATTTAAAATATTTTTGTATATTGTGTATACAATTTTGTTGTTTTTTTGGCACATAAAAAAGGAGCGTTCATCACACTCCTTTCACACATTTTATTCAATAATCAAATCATTAATAGCTGCTCCTGGTGCAACCATTGGCAATACTTTTTCATCCTTACCTACGAAACAATTAATGAGTGCAGGTCTCTTTGCCTCTAACGCTTCACTTAAAGCTTTCTCAAAATCTTCTTGTGATTCTACGTTATAGCCCCGTATACCATATGCTTCTGCTAACTTCACAAAGTCTGGCCCACGGTCAAGGGTGGTCTGTGAATATCTGCCTTCATAAAACATCGTTTGCCATTGTCTAACCATCCCTAGCACACTATTATTAAGCACAACGATAATGACTGGTACCCCATAATGTTCAATGGTAGCAAGCTCATTACAATTCATTCTAAATGAACCATCTCCTGCTATATGTACCACCTGTCTTTGTGGTTGGCCAAGCTGAGCACCTATACTTGCACCTGTGCCAAACCCCATGGTCCCAAGTCCACCTGACGAAATATAAGTCCTAGGCTGTGTATACTTATAAAACTGTGCTGCCCACATCTGGTGCTGCCCAACTTCTGTTGTAATAATAGCTTCACCTTTTGTTTGCTTATAGATATTCTCCATAATAAATTGTGGACGCAATGTCTCATCTCTTTGGTAATCAAAGCCGAATTCTTCATTCCATACTCTTACTTGTTGTAGCCAACTTGTGTGGTCTTGCTGTTCAATCATTTGGATGCACTGTTTTAGAATTTCTTTTGCATCACCTATAACACTATTATAAACCCCTACATTTTTTCCTATCTCAGCTGGATCCACATCTATATGCAGAATCTTAGCATTAGGTGCAAACCCTGCAATGCTACTGGTTACACGATCGCTAAATCTAGCACCTATAGCAATGAGTAAATCACATTCTGTCGCTGCCATATTGGATGCTTTACTACCATGCATGCCGATAAGCCCCGTGGCAAGTCGATGATTTTCAGGGAAGCCACCAATCCCCATAAGCGATGTGGATACCGGTGCTTGGATAAGCTCCGCAAACTCCATGAGCTCCGCTGCTGCCTCACTACTAATAATGCCACCACCACTATAGATAAATGGCTTTTCACTTTCTAGAATCATACTTACTGCTCGGTCGATATCTTTTTGCTTGATTGTACATACTTGCGGATGAATCTCACGTGGTTGCTCATAAGTATACTCACAGGTGGCTGCCGTAATATCTTTTGGTATATCTACAAGCACTGGCCCTGGTCTACCTGATTGTGCAATATAAAAAGCTTCGCGGATGGTCTCTGCTAACTTCGTAATATCTTTTACAATGTAA
>JBOFIT010000108.1:0-32652 GCA_051650305.1 Cellulosilyticaceae bacterium | reverse complement strand
ACACATCAATTTTTATATGGTGATGGTGCTATTGTATTCGGTATGATTTATAATTTCTTCCCATTTATGGTATTACCAATCTATAACTCACTTGCAAAAATCGATAATAGTCTGATCGAAGCATCTTATGATTTAGGTGCAAGCAAAGCGAGAACTTTTAGAAAGATTATATTACCACTTAGTATGCCGGGTGTTATTACAGGAATTATTATGGTATTTATGCCATCCCTCACAACATTCGTTATTACAAGACTTCTAGGTGGCGGTCAAGTAATCCTTATCGGTAACTTAATTGAAGAACAATTTACCAGAACGAGAGACTGGGCATTTGGTTCAGCGCTATCAATGATCTTGATGATTATTATTTTAGCCACTATTGGCTTTATGTCTAAAAATGATACCATGGACAAAGGAGGTGGACTTCTATGATGAAATTTCTTAAGAAAGCCTACTTAGGAATTATTCTACTTGTGCTTTATGCACCGATTGCACTGCTTATGGTGTATTCGTTTAATGAGTCGAAGACAACAAGTTGGCAAGGATTCTCCTTTAAATGGTATGTGGAGCTCTTTAACGATCCAAGCATTCAACGTGCATTTTATTATACGATTTTAGTAGCTACATTAGCGGCTATTATTTCAACGATTATAGGAACGATGGCAGCATTAGGCATCGATAAAATGTCACATCGTTCAAAAAATGCTATTATGAACTTAACGTATATTCCACTTTTAAGTCCAGACATTGTGATTGGTATTTCACTGATGTTACTCTTTACAGCAGTAGGTGCAAAGTTCGGGTTATTAACCCTGGTACTTTCACACATAACATTCTGTACACCGTATGTTATCTTATCAGTAATGCCTAGACTTAAAATGATGAATAGTAGCCTGTATGAGGCTGCATTAGACTTAGGTGCATCACCGATGTACGCTTTTAGAAAAGTTATTTTACCAGAGATTTTACCGGGAATTATCTCAGGTGCATTTATTGCATTTACATTATCTATTGATGACTTCGTTGTAAGTTTCTTCAATACAGCGTCAGGGGTAAATACCTTATCCATACAGATTTATTCAATGGCTAGACGTGGTGTAAGTCCAAAAATAAATGCAATTTCAACCCTTATGTTTACAACTATTATGCTTATTTTGGTTATCATAAACATAAGAGCAAGTAGACAAGCAAAAAAAGAAAATAATAGATAGTGGCAGTATGCCAACTACAAGAGAGAGAATAGGGAAGGTGTGAGAATACAATGAAAAAAGCTTTACGTTTAGCATTAGCAGGAACTTTATTAGTAGGATCATTAGCGGGATTAACAGGATGCGGTGGTAGTGATAAGCCAGTTGTCTATGTTTATAACTGGGGCGATTATATAGATGAAGAAGTAAACCGTATGTTCGAAGAAGAAACAGGTATTAAGGTTGTCTATGAAGTATACCCAACAAATGAAGATATGTTTGCAAAATTATCTGCAGGTGGATCAAACTATGATGTACTTTTCCCATCAGATTATATGGTAGAAAAGATGATTAAAGAAGATATGCTAGCAACAATAGACACATCTTTACTTACAAACTATGAGAAGATTGATTCTGAATTTAAAGGCTTATCTTATGACCCAGAAAATAAATACGGTGTACCATACCTTTGGGGAACAATGGGTATCGTGTATAATACGACAATGATTGATGAACAAATCGATGAATGGGCAGATATGTGGAACCCAAAATACGAGAAGCAAGTATTCGTTTATGATAGTGAGCGTGAAGCACTTATGCTTGCACTTAAGAAACTTAACTACTCTATGAATGCTAAAGACTCTGCGCAGTTAGAAGAAGCAAAGCAGGAGCTTATCGCACTTAAGCCAAATGTTCTCGCTTATGTAGGAGATGAAGGTAAAGGTAAGATGGAAAACGGTGAAGCAGCTATGATGCTTGCTTGGGCTGGAGATGCAATGCTTATGACAGAGAATAACCCAGATTTAGCTTACGTTATTCCAAAAGAAGGTACAAATCTTTTCGTAGATGCAATGGTTATTCCTAAGAATGCACCAAATATTGAAAATGCACATAAGTATATCGACTTCTTATGTCGTCCTGATATTGCAGCACTTAATGCTGAATATGTAGGTTACTCAACACCAATTAGTGAAGCACGTGAACTTTTACCAGAAGAAATTAAAAACAGTGAAATCGCTTATCCAGATACAGCATTATTTGACACAATGGAAATGTTCAATGATCCAGGAGAGATGATTGAAGTATATAGCCGTATTTGGACAGAAGTAAAAGCCGCTAAATAATAAACTTTAAAAGATAACCCACTGTGGTTATCTTTTTTTTTAGGAATCTTCCTTTGCAAACGATAAAAAATTATATATAATAAAGTAAAGGGAAGATCCAAGGAGGTCTCAAGTATGAAAAACAAAAAATATAATGAAGACATCGAATTTTATACTAAAGAGTATATGATGGATGAAGATGACACAAACGACAGTATAGATATGACACCGCATATAGTACCCGTAGCAAGACCAAATCCAAATGCATGGACTTCTTTTATACTAGGGATCATTAGTTCACTAGGATGGTTAGTCCCTATCATTGGATTGCCAGTGGCAATTGTAGGAACAGTACTCGGGGCAGTTGGTATGAAGAATAAACGCAATAAAGGTATCGCAATTGCAGGATTTGTAGTTAATACAGTCTTTTTATGTGCAAGTATTGCAAAAGGAATTGTAGATATCGTATTGTATTGCAGAAATAAGAAGAATGCATAAAATGACTTAATTAGGGATTTAGGTTCCTAATTAAGTCATTTTTTTGAAAATTTGGTAGTGTAATATGTCAGAAAGTAGTATAATATAGTACAAAAGACACTTTGGTTGAGAAGGGGAGAACTATGGATCGATGGGGACAACTAGAGCGGGGGCGTTATTTTAAGGCGATAGCTTTTAGCGGGTTATGTCTGATAGCCTTATTTGTACATATAGCTTCATATAATTATCTATTTGGCATAGAATTCATGTTTGTTAGTATTATTTTTTATATTATGATGCATTGTTTTTCCACGAGAGCTACTTTTATTGCAGCACTTATTATACATTGTATAGGTGTGCTTATTTTTGATGTACCCATGATACAAGGGTTATTTATTATTGAACTCCTCGTTATTAAATGTGTAGAAAGTAAGTTCCCCCAATTTAATTCCATTAATACAGATATCGTTTTTTGGCTTATTGTTGGGATGCCACTGTATTTTAAAGTATATGGGGGGTATCTAGGGGGAGAAGAGACTACCTATAGAGATTTATATATCATGGTTTTTATGATTAATAGTGTGACGAATATTTGGATAGGGAATATGCTGGTAACCTATGGGCCTATAATTAAAAAGAGCATCGCAACGCGTAAAGTTATAGGAATCGTACCACTTGAACCTTTACTTTTCCATATGATGATCGCAGTTATTACGATTCCTTCCATTAGTAATATTTTTACGAGTACCAATAATTTTCATCAATCCACACTTAATCAAGTGGAGCAAATGAGTATAAGTATTCATGATCAGGTGGAGCAGAAAGTACAAGAATGGAATACTTCAGAGCATCAGAAATTTATGCTTTATGATGTGCTACAACGTACATATATGGAAGAAACAATAAAAAAAGTCTCATTGACTTATGAGTATCATGTGATTGTAACCAATATGAATAATGATATTCTGGTTTCAACATCACCAGAGTATCGCCATAAAGATAAGTATGAGAGTAAAGAAGACAGACGCTTAGAGATTATGCAATTAAATGAAGCTATCTACAAGGTGGTACCCCATATTAAGAACCTTTGGGTTGATACAACAATGGAGGCAAGTAGTTACTATCTAACGCAAAAAATGGTAGAAGAGAAGGGGATTTATATTTACGTTGAAGTACCTACCCAGCAGTTTAATAAGGGGAGTATAGAGGTATATAACAATCAGCTCAAGATGCTCATTTATTTCTGGACATTTATAGGGTTACTTTACTTAGCATTACATCGTATTGTGTTTAAAAACTTATCTAAGCTAGCAGTTACCACAGCGAACCTTCCAAACTATCTGGAAGACGTGGAGCATTTAGCATGGCCTCAATGCTATATAGGCGAGCTAGATTACTTGGGGCAAAACTTCAAGCGTATGGCCTATAAACTTAAAGAAATGTTTGAAGATACGAAGCTACTCAATGAAGAACTGAAAAAGCAATCAGAGGTGCTACAAATTTCAAAAAACAAATTACATACGTTAGCGTATTATGATCAGCTTACAAATGTGGGGAATAGATTACGGTTTAAAAGACGGATTGCAAAGATTCAGTCAGGGATTATTCGAGTGAAGCCACTACTAGGTGTTATTCTTATCGATATGAATCGCTTCAAACAAATCAATGATACATTGGGGCATGAAGCAGGCGATATCCTACTGGAAGCTATAGCTGGAAGATTGCTACTTATAGAGACCTACGAGACACAAATCTTTAGATTAGGTGGCGATGAATTTATTATTCTTACGGAGCAAGAGACGATAGAAGGCATCGAGCAAATTGCGCTAGAGGTTAGAAAAGTTTTTGATGATCCATGCTGCATCCAAGAAGCCAATGTAAAAGTTGGCGGAAGTATTGGGATTAGTGTTTATCCAAAGGATAGTCCAGATTTAGATGTGGTCGTTAAGTATGCAGATATGGCAATGTATCATGCAAAAGAAAAGGGTGACGATAAAGTACAGTTTTTCAATCAATCGATTAAAGAGGAGTTTGGAAGACAACTTTTAATTGAGAAAAACATGCAAATGGCATTGGAAGAGAATGCATTTGAGCTGTATTACCAACCTAAATTTAGGTTAGACACGATGAAAATTACCAGCTTAGAGGCGCTTATTAGATGGGAAAATGAAGAACTTGGGAGTATCTCACCCTCTGTATTTATTCCTATAGCCGAAGAAACGGGAATGATTTTGAAGATAGACCGCTGGGTAATAAGACGCGCCTGTATGCAACTTAAGGCATGGGAATTAGCAGGCTATGAAGTGGTGCCTATTGCCATCAATATCTCACCCAAATACTTATGCCATCCAGATTTCCTACTGTCTGCCAAGTCAATTATTCAAGAAGTAGGAGTGAATCCGGGACTGCTGATTTTTGAGATTACAGAGCGACTTCCTGTGAAGGATGCGGAATACGTAGCGCCCGTTATTATGGAGCTCAATAAAATAGGGGTCAAAGTATCACTGGATGATTTTGGACAAGGATATTCTTCATTGAATCAGGTATTAACCTTACCGTTGCATGAATTAAAGATAGATAGAGACTTTATACAAAATGTCCATCAAAATGACAAGAAGGAATTAGTGGTAAAGCTTATTATTGAACTTGCCCATAGTTTGAATTTAAAGGTCGTTGCAGAGGGCATCGAGACATTAGAGGAACTGATGTATATGAAGACTACAGGATGTGATGAAGTACAGGGGTATTTACTGAGTAGGCCCCTAACAGATAAAAAATTGAGAGAGATACTTGTAAAAAAGAGGTGAATAGAGTGGTAAGAAAGTTTTTAGGAGTTATGATGTGTGGAATTCTATTAGTAGGCTGTGGGCAGGGGACGCCTATAGTAGAAGAAGGGGAAAAAGAAGTGGTATCGGTAGTAGAAGAGAAGCGAACTTTAGAAATTTGGACCCACTATAATGAATTTGATCAGACAATAGAAAGTTTTAAAGAAAAGCATCCGGAGGTAGAAGTGGTTGTAAAGACCATTCCTTTTACAGAGTATGAAGCATCCTATATCAATGGACTCATGCAGGGGTGTGAAGCAGACATTATGTTTGTGGATAGCAACGACTTTGGTGGATTTAGTGCATTAGATGTATTTGAAGATTTAAATCAAGAACCCTACAATGCAACAGCTTATCAAAATATGTATGATAAAGAAATGTGGGAAATAGGTAAGTCTTTTGATAAGACGAGGCTCAATGGTATTGCAGTTGCGAGTGCACCTGTAGTAACCTACTACCGAGCAGATATTATGGAAAAGTATGGGTTTCCTTCTGAACCAGAGGAACTAGGGGAATTTATGGAGAATCCAGCTAATTGGATTGAGATTGCACTGAAGCTTAAAGAAGATAATATTTATATTACTCAATGGATTGCAGAGCCCCTACGTGTTATGGGGACAAGCATGCCATACTTTAATGAAAATTTAGAGTATATGAGAGATAATGATAAAGTAAAGCAAGCAATAGAAATAGGACAAGAACTTGATAGGAATAATGCAGTAGCCTATGTAGATGTATGGTTAGAGGAGGGGCAGGCATACTTGAAAAATGACCAGTTGGCCATGCTATATCTAGGTTCATGGGGAACCGGAGAAATTGAGAACTGGGTACCCGAGCAAGCAGGAAAGTGGCGTGCGACACGCTTACCTTTTAATACTTATGGATGGAATAATAGTAGCATACTTAGTATTCCTACTACCAGTGATGAGAAAGAGCTGGCTTGGGAGTTTATAGAAGACCATATCTTTAAGAATGATCCACAAATTAGAGTGGGGAGTGTAGCGGGGTACTTGCCAAATAGGAAAAATCCAGAGGCAATGGCTATAGAAACTGCGTTCTTAGGTGGTCAGAAAGAGCAAGAACTGTATGAAGAGATGATGGAGAATACCAATGAGTACACCATTACAGCTTTAGATGAAAAGGCAGAAGCCATCATACTTGATCAAGTGAATAAAGGCGTTACTGGAGGGGCCAGTGCAGATGTCATCCTAGAGAGGATTAAATATGAAATAGAGACTCAGCTTAAAGAAGATAAAGAAATCTTATTAAGCAATAAATAGAAGATTAGAGGGGGCGAATAAAGGTGAAAAATACAAAAAAACTGATAGGATTATTACTTAGTACAGTCATACTAGGGGGATGTGGTACATCACAAAAGATAATAGAGGTACCAGAACAAGGTGCTGTAGTAGAAGCAGAAGAAGGACGTACATTAGATATTTGGACCCACTATGATAACTTTGAGCCGGTTATCCAATTATTTGAAGAGCGTTATCCAGACGTGAAGGTTAATGTAACAGTCTTTCCTTACGGAGAGTATAGCGAGGCTTATATAGAAGGCCTAAGTAAAGGCTGTGAAGCAGATATTATGCTTATAGATAGTCCGCACTTTGGTGATTTTAGTAAATTGGATATATTTGAAGACTTAAGTGGAGCACCTTATAATGCGACTAAGTATCAAGCAGATTATGATAAAGAAATGTGGGAGATCGGGAAGTCTTTGGACCAACAAAAGCTTATAGGTTTAGCAACGGCTAGTGCACCAATCGTGACTTACTACCGAAAAGACATTATGGAGAAGTATGGTTTCCCATCAGAACCTGCGGAGTTAGCGGAATTTATGGAGAATCCAGATAACTGGATCGATATAGGAAGAACCTTAAAAGAAGATGATATCTATATTACACAATGGACATTAGATCCTGTAACAATCGTTGGTAAATCTATGGGATTCTTCGATGAAAATTTAGATTTCCAGAGAAATAATGAAGCTTTTAGACAAGGTATCGAGATCGCTCAAAAGATAAAAAGAATAGAGATGATGTCTTATAAAGATATCTGGACACCAGAAGGCGAAGAACTGATAAGAAATGACCAAATGGCCATGATGTACTTAGGTGCATGGGGAAGCGGTCAAATACAAGCTTGGGCGCCAGAGCAAGCGGGCAAATGGCGTGTAACACGTCTACCATTTAATACTTATGGATGGAGTAATAGTAGTCTTGTGTGTATCCCAAGTCAAAGCACGGAGAAAGAACTTGCATGGGAATTTGTAGAAGAGTACGTCTTTAAGACAAGCCCAGAGGTTAAAATAGGAAGTGTATCAGGATACTTACCATACCGTGAAGATCCAGAGGCAATGGCTTATAAAAATGAGTTTTTAGGTGGTCAGGAAGAGCAAGCTCTTTATGAAGAAGTACTTGCAAATACCAATGAATATATGATTACACCACTAGACGCAGAAGCTAATGAGATTATCGTCAATATCCTTAATTTAGGCATCGCATCCAATGAGACTATAGACGATATGATGAAAGCAATTGAAGAAAAGATAAATAAAGATTTATCAGAAAAGAAAGAAATACTGCTACACATAGCGGAGCCAGAGGAAACGTCAGAAGACGATAAAGAAGCGCCATCAAATCCATAAAATCAACTAAGAGAGTATACCGAGAGGGATACTCTCTTACTTTTTAGGAAAACAACTGTTATACTAAAAACAAAAAGACAAAAGAAATAGGTGATAACATGAAGATATTGCATACTTCAGATTGGCATTTAGGGCGTACATTACATGGGTACAATCTCATAGAAGACCAAAAATATATATTAGACCAAATACTTACGTATATAAAAGCATACAAGATCGATGCACTTATTATAGCAGGGGATGTGTATGATAAGTCACTTCCAAACGAAGAAGCCGTGGCTTTATTCAATTGGTTTTTAGGAGAAGTAATCCTAGGCTACCATATCCCGACTTTTATCATAGCAGGTAATCATGATAGTAATACACGGATTCACTTTGGAAGTGAGCTTTTCTCAGGGCAAGGGCTTCACATCGTTGGTAAGTGCAAAGAGGGGTATAAATGCATTGCTTTAGAGAAAGAAGAGCCGGTGAACTTTTATCTCATACCTTATATGGAGCCACAGGAAGTAAGAGAATTAGCGGGAGACCCTAGTATTAAGCGTCATGATGATGCTATGAGGTATTTGACAGGGAAGATAGAAGAAGAAAAGAGGGAAGGTGCAAAAATAGCAGTGGTACATGCCTTTGTAGCAGGTGGTGATTTATCAGACTCAGAGCGTCGTCTATGTGCAGTAGGAACAGCTGAAATGGTGGGTGTAGACTGTTTTAAAGACTTTACCTATACCGCATTAGGGCATTTGCATAAGCCACAGGCAATAGGCACAGAAGCGGTACGTTATAGTGGGTCACCTTTGAAGTACTCGTTGTCAGAGGTCAACCAGCCGAAGGGTGTGACGTGTATCACCATAGAAAAAGGTGAGTTAACAGAAGTAGAAGAACTACCACTTCTACCCAAACGTAATGTGCGACTTATAGAGGGACCTATGGCAGAGCTTGTGAAAGTAGGGGCTACCCTAGAAGAGAAGTTGAAGAATGATTATGTCTATGCACGCATTACGGATAGAGAGACAGAAGATATGGTAGGCACCTTGCGTAATATTTATCCTTATATACTAGGAGCAGAGAAAGTGGCAGTAGCAGGAAGTCGTAAGGATGATACGACGAAACAAGCGGACTTTGTAGCCAAACGTAAAAAATCAATGGTAGAGCTTTTTGGTGACTTCATTGACTTCGTAAGTGAGGAGAGCTTCGAGGAAGAAGAAAAAGTAGCCATGGCAGAAATGATTAAGAAAATAGAGGAGGCGAACAATGAGGCCTAAACAACTTATAATGAAAGCCTTTGGACCTTATGGGGGAACAGAGATTATCGACTTTACACTTCTAGCGGATACCAATATGTTTTTGATCCATGGACCTACTGGTGCGGGTAAAACCACTATCCTAGATGCGATTTGCTACGCATTGTATGGGCAGACCAATGGCGGTGAGCGTACAGCAGAGACGATGCGAAGTAAGTTTGCCAAGGAAGATGAAGGAGCAGAAGTAGAGCTTATCTTTAGCATCCGAGAAAATGAATACAAAATCACAAGATCCCCGCGTTTTGAGCGTCCTAAAAAAAGAGGAGAAGGCACCACAACGGAAGAAACAAGGGCCACATTATACCAAAAAAGTGGCGAAGATTATGTCTTGCTTGCTGCAAAGCCTGTGGAAGTGGAACGCAAAATCCAGGAGTTACTTACCTTTAATATCAACCAGTTTAGACAAGTCATTATGATTGCCCAAAATAAATTCCGTGAACTTCTTACGGCACCAAGTGTTGAAAGACAAAAGATTCTTCAAGATATCTTTGAGACAGGTATTTATCAAAGTGTGGAAAAAAACTTAGAACAAAGCAATGTGCGATTAACAGATCAAGTGAAAGAAAAGGCTCATACGTATGGCATGATTCTAGATGCTATTGACCATGAAGGGCATGAGACGTTACGACACTATAAAGAAACAAAAGTGATTGGCAATGCCAGAGAAGTCATACAGCTTCTAGAAGAAATGAAAATTACAAAAAATGAAATGATTAGCACTCATGCTATAGAAATCAACAATCTCAAGCAGCAATTAGAAGGACTTCAAAAGCAACTGATAGAAGCTACAGAAAAACAAAATAACCACACTAAAAAATTAGCTTATGAGAAGCAATTAGCAGTATTTAAAGAAGAAGCACCTAAATATCAAAAGCTTAAAGAACAGCTAGAAAAAGCCAATCAAATAGCACCACTGGTAGCCTTAGAAGAGAGTTTACAGACGGCAGAAAGTAACCTCAAGCATTTAAGTCAAGTGATAGAAGATGCCAAAGTCCAAAAGGTACAGCTTACAGAAAATTTTGGTATATGGAAAGAAAAGAAGGAAAGTTTACTAGCAGGTGAGGGGCATATAGAGGAACTAACCAAAGAATACCAATACCTAGAAAGTTATAGACGACGTGTAGAGACGTTAGCAGAAGATAAGAACCACTATCAGCTAATGGAACAAACGGTGAAACAAACCACAGAAAAGATAGCCGCTATGGAAAGTGGTATCATAAAACGCACAGAAGTGTTAAAAGAAGGTGAAGAAAAACTAGGTAAGAAAGAACACCTTATGAAAAGCATGACCGATACACAAGTACTTCTAGAAAAAGTAGGAGGTATCTTAGAACGTCAGGCAGAAATAGAAGAAAAGCAAAAAGAAATCCAAGAAACGAGAAATCAATTCGTCATACTTCGTACCCAGATTACAGAACTTAAGCAAATGGAGATGGTGCATAAGGATGCCTATGACACGCTTTTTGAGAGCTGGATGCTAGGACAAGCTGTACAACTAGCAGATAAGCTTGAGGAAGGGGCAGCATGCCCAGTATGTGGGTCAACCCATCATCCGAAGAAGGCAGAGTCTCAGGAAGGCGTCGTCTCAGCAGAGCAACTTAAAGAGAAAGAAAAAACCTTAACAGCGCTGCGTACACAAATCATCCAAAAAGAGCAGCAGCAAGAAAAGGAAAAAGAATACGGTATCAAGCTTAAAGAAATGATCGAAGCAACACAGAAAAAGATAGAAGCACAGCTACTAGAAAGCAATCTAAATATAGGGGAAGTGCTAATGAAAGACTATCAGCAGCAGCTCGCCCTTCAATTAGAAGAAGATAAAAAAACACTTCAACACCTCCAAAGGCTCCAAGAAAATCTCCAGCAAAGTAAAGAAAAGCTAGAGGAAGAGAAGAAAGAGCTGCAAAAGCTTATGGAAGAAAAAAATGCCCTGCAGCTTCAGGCGATGGCATTACAAACTAAAATAGAGGCCATCACAAAAGAACTGCCACCAGCATTCCAAGAAAAAGAAGCGCTCTACGGAAGACTTGAGACGATCCAAAAAGAACGTCAGACATTTGAGGCTGAAAAAACAGCGATAACGGAGCGCCTAGAGAAACTGATGCTAGAAGTGGCACGCTATGAAACTCTCCTAGAAGTCAATGAAAAAGACTATGGTGTACAAGAAAAAGAGTACAAGCTTAAAAAGGAAAGCTTTAGTCAGACCAAACAAACATTAGGTGTAGAAGAAGAGTCGGTATACGAGGCTTTAAAAGAAGTGCTTAGGCAGCAAGTGACCCATACAGAAGCACTACAAGACTACACCACAAAGCGGGCGATCGTAGAGTCTGCCTATGAAGAAATCCAAGAAATGGTGAAGGATTTTGATAGTACCCTTGTGGAAGCACTTCAAGAAAAGTTTAGAGAAAGTACAGAGACGAAAGAGCAGCTTCAGCTAGCGAAGAATACCCTAGAAAGCCAAGTGACGGCCTATACTAAACAATGTGATACATTAGAGGTACTTTATACCACTAATGAAGAAGTATTAAAAGAACAGCAGTTAGTAAGCCGTATGACGATGCTAGCGAAAGGCAAAAACACAAAAGGCTTATCTTTCGAACGCTATATTCAAAGCAGCATCTTTGACGAAGTATTAGAAAGTGCTAATCAAAAATTACGACCAATGACATCGTCACGTTATGAGCTTTTCCGAACAGACGATTTAAAAAGAAAAAATGCCCAAGCAGGGCTGGATATCGCAGTTATTGATAACTATGTAGGGGAAGTACGACCAGTCAATACGTTATCAGGTGGAGAAAGCTTTATGGCAGCATTAGCGTTAGCTTTAGGCCTTGCAGACGTAATCTCTAGATTAGCAGGAGCGGCAACCCTTGATACGATGTTTATCGATGAAGGTTTTGGAACGCTGGATGAAGAATCCTTAGAAATGGCGATTAAGGTGCTCTTAGGCTTACAAGACACAGGAAGATTAGTCGGAATTATATCCCATGTGCGTGAACTAAGAGAACAAATACCAGCAAGGCTAGAGATTATAAGCACGAAGAAAGGTAGTCATGCAGCCTTTAGGGTATAGCGCAAAAAATACTATCATTACTACTTAAAATAATGTATATTATAATAATGAATAAGAGGCCAGAGGCCAAGGAGTAGAAACGATGGAAAGACAACACATTAAAGCATTATTAGCTGAAAAAATAGCGCCACATAATATCAAAGAAAATGAGGTTATGGCACAGCATACGACTTTTAAAATCGGTGGGCCAGCAACGTTCTTTGTATCACCAGCTAGTGTGGAAGAACTTGGGGCAGCCATTCATATATGTAAGACAAATAATATACCTTACTATGTAATGGGTAACGGAAGTAATCTTCTGGTACCAGATGAAGGACTAGAAGGTGTGGTTATAGAGGTATACAAAAATTTAGCAGCTATTGAAGTAAAAGGTGACTGTATTACAGCAGAGGCAGGGGCACTTCTCTCACGTATTGCAAAAGAAGCGTTAGAGAATGGTTTAGCAGGCTTTGAATTTGCACATGGCATTCCAGGTACATTAGGTGGAGCCGTGGCAATGAATGCAGGGGCTTATGGTGGAGAGATGAAGGATGTACTGGTTGATGCCACTATTATCGACCATGAAGGTCAAGTGGTTACACTATCTAAAGATGCGTTAAATTTAAGATATAGACATAGCCTTATCACAGATGAAGGCTATACCGTGGTACGTGCTACCATTAAGCTTCAAGCAGGCGATAAAGAAACGATCGGAAACTATATGAAGGATTTAATGGGAAGACGTAAAGAGAAGCAACCCTTGGAGTATCCAAGTGCAGGCAGTACTTTCAAACGCCCTGAAGGTTACTTTGCAGGTAAACTCATCATGGATAGTGGCTTAAGAGGACACCAGATAGGTGGCGCACGTGTATCCGATAAACATTGTGGGTTTGTCATTAATACAGGAAATGCTACTTGCAAAGATGTATTAATGCTTATAAACTATGTACAAGAGGAAGTAAAGAGACAGTATGGCGTGACACTAGAGCCAGAAGTAAAAATATTAGGCTAGAAACAGTACACAAGGGATTAGGCGTCGGGAAGGACAGGTGGAGATAAACACAATGGAATTTATAATAGTAACAGGTATGTCAGGAGCTGGAAAAAGTACAGCAATTAATTATTTTGAAGACATGGGATATTACTGTGTCGATAATTTACCACCAACTCTCATTCCAAATTTTGCAGAGCTTATAGGCGATAAAAAGCAACATTACGATAAAGTGGTATTAGGGATAGATATAAGAGGCGGCATCTTGTTTGATGACCTATTCACAAGTTTGACAATGCTTAGAGATAAAGGCTATTCCTATCAAATTATCTTCTTCGATTGTTCAGAAGAAATGCTCATTAAACGCTACAAAGAAACAAGAAGAATGCATCCTTTAGCACGTAATGAACGTATTAATGAAGGCATCGAAAAAGAAAGGCTTATCTTACGTGAAGTCAAAAAACGTGCAGACTATATTATTGAAACCACACATATTTTGCCAAAAGACGTACGTGATGTGCTATACAATATTTATCACACCAATAAAACCTTTAAAAACCTTATGATAACGATTGTCGTATTTGGATTTAAATACGGTATTCCCATTGATGCAGACTTGATTTATGATGTAAGATTTGCACCGAATCCGTATTATGACCCAGCACTTAGACCATTAACAGGTAATGATGAGAAAATCAAAGACTTTGTCATGAGTTTTGATGTCACCCGAGAATTTGTAGAAAAATTAAAAGATATGATAAGCTTTCTCATACCACACTATGAGAAAGAAGGAAAAAATCAATTAGTCATTGGCATTGGCTGTACGGGAGGAAAACACCGTTCAGTCGTTATTGCCAATGAACTCCATGAATTTCTTGAAAAAAGTGGTAATGCAGTAACTATTCAGCATAGAGATATAGATAAAGACAGTAAACGAGGTAAATAGTATGAACACCACACCAAAAAAAGTAGTCGCTATAGGTGGCGGCACAGGACTTTCAACGATGCTACGCGGAATCAAGAAGCATACGACAGATATTACAGCTATTGTTACAGTATCAGATAATGGTGGAGGTTCAGGTGTACTACGCCAAGAAATGAACATTATTCCACCGGGAGACATTCGTAACTGCTTAGTAGCGCTGGCAAATACAGAACCAATGATGAAAAACCTTTTGCAATACCGATTCAAAGAAGGTACATTAAAAGGGCAGAACTTTGGTAATCTCTTTTTAGCGGCACTTACTGACCTTAGTGGTAACTTTGAAAAAGCCGTACAAGTGACAGGCAATGTACTTGCTATTACTGGAAAGGTACTGCCAGTGACTTTAGAGGACGTCGAACTTATTGCTACTTTTGAAAATGGCGTAAAAGTCAAAGGTGAGACACAGATTGTAGAGTACAGCAAAAAAGAACGCGTACTCATTAAAGACATTGTACTTTCGCCAGAAGCACCACTTCCAGCAGAAGATGTGATCAAAGCTATTGAAGAAGCAGATGTCATTACACTAGGGCCAGGAAGCCTTTATACAAGTATTATTCCAAACTTACTTGTAAGCCAAGTAGCAAAAGCAATCGCTAAATCAAAAGCACACAAAATCTACATTGCTAATATGATGAGCCAACCAGGTGAGACCACAGGCTTTTCAGTAGAAGACCATATTCGTGTCTTAGAACAATACGGTGGTGGCAAGCTTGTTGATACAGTGGTTGTAAACAATCAGCCTATTGCTGAAGAATACTTGAAAAAGTATATGGAGGACGGTGCCCATTGCTTAATTAAAAATGATGAAGATCCTATATGGGAATCGATCAATTGTATCGAAGCACCACTTGTACGTATTAATCACGAGAAAGAGTATATTAGGCATGATTCAGATAAACTTGCCCAGTATATTTTCAATGAACTATAAAATAAATTAACAAGTATCTAAAGAGGGTGAAAAAATGTCTTTTTCTTCTGAAGTAAAAAAAGAACTTACAGCTATTGAAAACGATGCGAGACACTGTATGATTGCAGAAATAGGGGCATTTTTATTGATGACAGGCAAAATTGAAGATGAAACAAGTCGCTTTACGATACAGATGCACGTAGAAAATGAGTCTATTGCTAGAAAATACTTTACAATATTGAAAAAAACTTTTAATATTAATACTGAAGTTACTCTTATCAATCAGCGAAGTAGGCAGAAGCAAACCTATCAGCTTAGGATACTTGCTCAAGAGGATGCGAAGAAAGTACTTCTAGCAACGAGTATTTTAAGTACAGAAGATAAGTCCATGCTTTTGAGACAATACATGGATATGACAACAGTTCAAAGTATTTGTTGCAAAAGAGCGTATTTAAGAGGGGCATTTCTAGGTGGTGGCTCTGTAAGCGACCCCGAGAAAGGGTATCATCTTGAGTTTGTTACACAGCATGAAGACCATGCTAAATTTCTACAAGAAATTATGCAAAGTCTAGAGATGGATGCAAAAATAGTAACTAGAAAAGCACACTATGTGGTATACTTAAAAGAAGGTTCACAAATTGTCGATTTACTCAATGTCATGGGGGCGCATTTAGCACTTATGGAATTAGAGAATATACGCATTGTGAAAGAAGTAAGAAATAACGTGAATCGCTTAGTCAACTGCGAAACGGCAAACCTCAAAAAAACTGTTTCAGCAGCTGTAAGACAAGTTCAAGACATCGAGTACATTAGAGATACCCAAGGGCTTTCGTCACTACCTGAAAACCTAGAGCAAATCGCAAGGTATCGCTTAGAGTATTCAAGTGCGACACTTAAAGAATTAGGAGAACTCTTAGACCCACCAGTTGGGAAGTCAGGAGTTAATCATAGATTAAAAAAACTAAGTGAAATAGCCAATCAAATGAGGGAGCAAAGAGGAGGATTACCAAAATGATTAGAGAAACAGTTAGTTTACAACTTAAAAATGGATTAGAAGCAAGACCAGCAGCACTTTTTGTACAAATTGCAAGTAAATACGAAAGCCACATTTCAGTAGTCGTACAAGAAAAGCAAGTCAATGCAAAAAGTATCATGGGAATGATGTCTTTAGGATCAATCAAAGGTGCAAACTTAGATCTTATGGTAGATGGTGAAGATGAAAGAGAAGCTGCAGACGCGCTTATCAAGTTTTTAAGTACAGAAGAAGCTGAAGTATAAAAGTATACAGAAGATGACCTAAGATAGGTCATCTTTTTTTGTCCAATAAAAGGCTATACAAAGTGAGTTCAAGTGTGTATAATCAAAGTTATATAATAATTACTATCAATTAATTACAAAGGAGGCACGCAGATGGATGGTATTCCACAAGAAATAAAAGATAAATTGCAAAAGGTGTGTATTTGTAGAGGTATAACAGCAGCTACAATTAAAGAGCATATACGTGAAGGAAAGAGAACATTAGGAGAGATTGCTACCGCTACTGGGGCGACACAAGGTGGCTGCAAAGGTCACAGATGTAGTGAGAAAATACAAAATTTCATCAAAGCATACGAAGAGGGAGAGTGGCAATAAGCCACACTCTCTTTTTTTCATAGAAGTTCTAGCAAATGGACAAACACGCATATACTATAAAAAACGCAAAAGGTGGGTAGGCCTATGGAGAAGTATCAAATGATGATCTATGGTGCAGGAAACTCAGAAATTGCAGAGCGGTTAGAAGAAGAGTTGAATCAGGTTTATAGTATACGCAATGCACAGCTGCGGATTTATGCCAAAAGCTATATATTTGCTAATAGTTGTTTTGCTATGTACAAGCGTTTCAAAAGTCTGAAAGAAGAGATGCAAGGGGTTAAAAGCTCGGGCGTCTATGAGTATACCTATGAGGGAGGAGAAGCTGGCATTAAGACACAGCAACTTTATATGCAGGAATGTGCTAATCCAGCGGCCTTTGAGAATTTTTTGATAGAAGGCATAGAGAAGATGCCTGAAAAAGAAATCATTCTCATCCTTATAGGACAGAGCTATGGGAGAGGCTTGTTTTTGGATTGCTATACGGCGGTCCCAATGCAGCTTACCTATGATGACTTCTTTGGGATTTTGAGGCGCGTAGGACAAGAGAGCGGTGTATACTTTCACCTTATACTTGATATCAGCTCATGGCATCGGGTTATGCTGCCTTATGAACTTGCACAAATTCCATGTATCACCTCACTTTTTATATGGCAGAAAACAAAGAAAGTAGAGGTATTCCCCATCAAAAGATGGATTGAGACGAGCATTTGTAGAGGCGAGCATTGGCTTAAGGTACTTTATAAGGAGTTTGCGGGGTATCGTGTCATTATGCATGCTATGTGGTGGCAATTGTGTCAGAAGAAGTGGCAAGTGTATCGAGAAAATCCTTGTGCGCTGACGTGGAAAAGCTTCTATGAAAGCTACAAAGACTTGTTAAGTTATGGTGGTACACAAAGCATAAAGGGAAGTGTATCCATCCAAGAATCAGAAATGGAGCAGCAAGAAAACGCAGAAGAATTAACCTATGAAGCATGGAAAGATTATTTTTTAAAGCTCTACGAAGAGCACGTAGAAGAAGAGGACTTAGGTGCTTGGCTGGAAGAAATGAAAAATTGTATATCCTACTACAAATTGTAGATTTTTAACATATTACCTTATATAATGTAACTAATAGTCGATAGCAAGGCATAAGGAGGAACGGCATGCAGGCTCAAAAGTTACGATATATAAGGTTTTTAATTTTTACATTTTTATGTGTACCGATGATTGCGCTGGCACAGGAAGTACCAAGCAGCATTCGTATAGGTTTAGAATCAGTAGCAAAAGATGTGTATGAAGTGGTCATTAAAAGTGAAGATGACTTAACAATAGGTTATTTTAGAGGCGATAGATGGATAGAAGAAGGAACGTTAGATACTAATGAAGTCCGTGTGAAGCCTATAAATGAGACATATTATACGTATCAAGAAGATTATGCTACCTACGAGGAGGCATATGAAGAGGCGATGTATTATGAGGATGCCCTTGTAGCTTATGTACAACCAGAAGAATACCGTATTTATACACCGTATGCAGCCAATGGTACAGATGAAGTGAGAGCCAATGGGAATCGTGTGAGTATACAAGACAAGAATGGGAATGTCCTTCTTGTAAGTGAGAATGATAAAATGCCACTAGGATTTACAGGATATTATGATCAGTATGATTTTTCAGTAACGGGAGTAGGAAATGAACGCCTGTATAGAGGTGTTATCGAAGTTGTAAAAGGGCAATACAAAGGGTTAACAGCTGTCAGCGTAGTAGACTTTGAAGATTACTTGTATGGTGTAGTAAATAATGAGATGGGTGGCAGTAACCCTATAGAAGCCTTAAAGGCACAAGCAGTAGCGGCAAGGTCTATGGCAGTATTCCAATATAATCGTTATAATGCACGTGGCTATAATCTAGTGGATACAACGTATAGCCAAGTGTATCGTGGTGTGACATCAGAGAATGGCAATACAACAAAAGCAGTGGATGCCACACGTGGTGAAATCGCTTTATACAATGGAAGAGTCGCAGAGACTGTGTATGGTTCAAGTAGTGGTGGACATACAGAAAATCCAAAATACATATGGGGAAATGATGTACCTTACCTAAGAGGTATTCCAGATCTTTATGAAGAAAACAACCATGATTGGACACGTACCATTACGTTAGCAGATATCGATAAGTGTCTCAAAGATGATGGTATCAATATCGGGCGTGCGAGAGGGATGGAAATTCTAAGCTTTACATCAAGTGGTCGTGTGAAAGAACTCCGTATTATTGGCTCAGAAGGAGACCATATCCTTACCAAAGAAATGCCACGTACATTCTTCCATGCAGCATCAGGGGGCTCACTAAAGAGTACGCTGTATCAATTCACACCTTATACAGGGAATGAACAATGGGAAGATGATGAGGATAGCAATAGTGGGACAAGCCTAGAAGAAGTCTATGTACAATCTTCAGGTAAGAAAGAGCAAGTAGCATTAGATGGCCTTTATGCAGAAGGTGAAAAGACATTGGCTAGCCTAGATGGTGACGATACGATTTACATCATGACAGGGGATGGGATGACAAGCAATAAAGCTACAGGTAAGAATCGTACAGTAGATGCAGAAAGAGCAGCCAGTGATAGAAACCTTGTTTACGGCGATGTGACACTTTATGGCAAAGGCTTCGGCCATGGCGTAGGGATGTCTCAAAATGGCGCGATATCTATGGCAAAGAAAGGCTATACCTATGATGAGATTTTGAAATACTATTATTCAGGGATAGAGATTCGCTAAGGGGGATTCTTGACACTTAGGCTGGACAAGTCTATTATAGTTGTAGATTACTTACAGTGAGAGAGATAGGAGACTTTATGAAAACGTCTGATTTTAATTTTGATTTACCAGAAGAGCTTATTGCACAGGTGCCACTAGAGGACCGTACTTCATCTAGACTGATGTGCTTAGATAAGGTGACAGGTGAGATTGCACATAAGCACTTTTATGATATTATAGAGGATTTACATGAGGGAGATTGCCTTGTACTTAACAATACGCGTGTCATCCCAGCACGTCTTTTTGGCGCAAGAGAAGGCTCAGGTGGGAAGGTAGAGTTTCTACTTCTCGTACGTAAGTCTGAGAAAGACTGGGAAGTACTTGTGAAGCCAGGTAAAAAAGCACGTATTGGTGACCGCATCATCTTTGGTGAGGGGATTCTTACAGCGACCATTAAGGAAATTATCGAAGATGGTAAGCGTATCGTGACTTTCGAGTATGAAGGAATCTTTGAAGAGGTACTAGACCGCCTTGGGGAAATGCCACTTCCACCTTACATTCATGAGAAGCTAGAAGATAGAGAGCGTTATCAGACAGTGTACTCAAAGCATGATGGAAGTGCAGCAGCACCGACAGCGGGCCTTCACTTTACGAAGGAGCTTATGACAAAGCTTGAAGAAAAAGGTGTGAGCATCGCTTATGTGACACTTCACGTAGGGCTTGGGACATTTAGACCAGTGAAGGTGGATAATGTACTTGAGCATGATATGCACTCAGAGTTTTATATGATTGATGAGGAGAATGCAGCTATCATCAATGAGACAAAAGCAAAGGGTGGACGCGTGATTTCAGTTGGAACCACAAGCACAAGAACTCTAGAGTCGAATGCGGATGCAGAGGGTAATATACAGGCAGGCAGTGGCTGGACGAATATCTTCATCTACCCAGGGTACACATTCAAGTGTATTGATGGTCTCATTACCAATTTCCACTTGCCAGAGTCTACACTCATTATGCTTGTAAGTGCGTTGGCAGGTAAAGAGCATGTGATGCATGCGTATGAAGAAGCAGTAAGAGAACGCTATCGTTTCTTTAGCTTTGGCGATGCGATGTTTATAAGCCAATCAAAATAATAAAATAATTAAAAAGACATAGGAAGTGGCATTAGGTAGAGAAACTTAATGTCACTTTATTTTAAGTAAATGTGAGTGAAAGAGGTGAGAGCAGTGGCGTACACACTTATTACAGGTGCGACAAGTGGGATTGGTGAGTGTATGGCGTATGCTTTAGCGAGCGAAGCTAGAAACTTAATACTGGTTGGAAGAAATGAAGACAAACTGAAGTATTTGCAAAAGGATATAAAAAAGACGTATAATGTGAAAGTACAAACTTACCAAGTGGACATGCAAAACCAAGAAGAGTTAGAAACTTTGGTGGCATACGTTAGGTGCTTAGAAGAAAAGATTGAGCTTTTTGTAAACAATGCAGGCGTAGGACATTATGGCTTGTTTGAAAAGGGGAATGCGGTACAAGATCAAGAAACCATTGATGTCAATATCAGTGCTTTTACGTATCTTACACGTGGTATTTTTCCGTGTCTTGTATCAGGAAGCCACGTGCTACAAGTAGCAAGTACAGCAAGCTTTGCACCAGGGCCTTATATGGCAGTATATTATGCATCTAAAGCTTATGTACTCTCTTTATCTTTAGCGTTAAGGAGAGAATGGCGTCAGCATGGGATTAGTGTAAGTGTCTTATGCCCAGGGCCTACTAAGACGTCTTTTCAAAGTAAAGCCCATATGGAGAAATCTGACTTGGCAAAGCGTTTAGCAATGACGCCTGAAGCAGTGGTGGCAAGTGCTTTAAAAGGCCTTAAGAAAAATAAAGCATTGATCATACCGGGTATGACGAATAAAATAGCGGCAAGAATGATGGAAGTATTACCAACCACATGGGGTGCGTGGCTTGTAAGTGGTACACAACAAAAAGAGAAAGGAGAAGCCTAGATGGAAAGAGATATTAGAAAACATAGTAAGACATTTAAGATTAATTATCGTGATGTAGACTTAGAAGGAAACTTACGTATGAATGCGCTTGTAGACTATATGCAAGAAGTATCAGGTGAGCATGCTAGACTTCTAGGGTTAGATTATTCAGGGGATGATAACGAGGATAGAATCTTTTGGATTGTATCACGTGCGAAGATGCAACTTGAGACATTGCCAAAGTGGCTAGAGACGATTCGTATCGAGACTTATCCTGATGGTGTTGATAAGCTTTTCGCAGTGAGACGCTTTAACATTTATAATAGTGATGAAGAGCAGATCGGGTATATCATCGGAGACTATATCCTATTGGATTGTGATACACATAGACCTGTACGTATCAAGAATCTTAAAGGGCCTATTACAAAGCTTGATTGGGTTTATGAGGGAGAAACTTTGCCGAAACTTAAGGGCCCAGAGATTATAGAAGTAGAAGATAGTCGTAAAGTAAGAAGTAGTGAGATTGACCTTAATCACCATATGAATAATGCGCACTATATAAGGTGGTCAGTGGATATGTTTACCACAGAAGAGTTAAACAAACGTCCGATTAAAAGCATCCAGACGAATTACATTACATCACTTGTAGAAGGTGATACAGCACATATTGTACGAGGATTAGACGAAGAAGGTAATACACTTATTCAAGGAACGAGCCTTGATGGTAGCATTGTCTACTGGACAAGTAAGGTTGTATTAATGGACTTATAATAAAGAGATGATAAAAGGGAGTGCCGCAAAACTTAGTTTTGCGGCACTCCCTTACGTATAGGCAGAGCCATGTAAAAAAGTTCCTTTATTACAGAAAAGGTCGTTTCTCTCCAACATTTCTTACATAAAGGACTTTTTTACGATGCAGCAAGCCTTTATTGAATGGCGAGTAATGCGACATCTTCCATAGGTTCGATACCTAGCGCATACATCCACTTGCCTGTGCGTAGGTCATAGACACTTAGGTAGTTATTAAAGCGGCCACTACTTGAGTCATATAAAGCGAGGAAGAGATAATCATCTTTGACTACCATATCGACGATGTGAGGTGTCGTAGTAGGTAGAGGAAGTGGTAGGCGTGTGTGGGTGTCTTGTACCAGAGAGAGGGTATTTTCCGATTGACTAAACACAAGGGCATGACTGCCATAGCTTAGGAGTTGGGTACTAGGAAAGTCGAGAGGAAGCCACTTCTCAGTATCTGTGAATGGCTGGTAAGCTTGAATACCTGTACCAGCTGTAAAAAGGCACCAACCAGAGTCGAGAATGGTAAAGTCGTCTTCATACAGTGTCTGTGGATCGTTGATAAGACGCTTGGAAGTGAGGACCTGGTGGGTATTTAAGTCTACGGTATAGATGAGGGAAGCATGGGCATTGGCTTCCCCACCAAGTATAATCAGGCGATCACCTACACGTTTCATATGTGAGACATACATTTTACCTAGATTTTCATAAGGCTCAAAAAGAAGGGGCGAAGCCGTTTCTTTTTGTAAGTCTACTAAATAGATGGCATTTAAATCCCCAGTAAAAGCAAGGACCGCTATTTCATGATCTAAATAATAGTCATGAAAGTAAGGGGAAGGTGCTGGCGAGGTTAGCATCCCAGAGAAGGCATTGTACCAAGTAGTAGGCAGGAAGCCTTCCGTATAAGGGGTATAGGCTACATCTTTTTTGAGGAGGGTATCATCTGCCACGTCATAGCCGCTAATACGGGTATAGTTTATATCACTATAAAAAAGCGTCGGGAAAGGTGGAAGAGAACCCTCTTCGAAATGATTGATAAGCACTTCTGTCTTGGGTGAGGTGTCATGTGAGCGTATGCTACCAAAGAGTAGTAGACCTCCAATGATACAAAATAATACCAGGATGAGACATTTTTTAGAGTTCATCTTACCACACCTTATTTGGATCGAAGCCATAGATTTGTAAGACTTCAAGAAGCGGACTGGCAGCGATGTCTTGAGGTGAGATAAAGATGCCACCTGTCGCATCTAAATCAAGATCAAAGGCTTTAAAGGCTTGCCAAACGATAAAGGAGCAGTGAGTAGAATCAAAGCGGTCCACGGCATTTTTCATGGTCAAGATATTGTAAGGGATATCCATTAGATTCTCACTGGCGAAGGCCGCAATCTCATCGAGCTTTTCTTGTGGCGTATCTTTAAGGCGCATCATTTTGAAAGTAGGGTAGTACTCCCATCTACTTGCATTTTGTTCCACACTAACAGTACCAGGCTCCAGTGATTCTAAGACTTTGCCACGGGTTTCATCGATGACGAGGCCTGCATGACCGTGACGCCAGTTTGCTGTATAGGTAGACTTGGTAAGAAAGATATACCCATTATGATACGGTGCAAGCTGGAAAGCTTTACGGGTATTGCCATCAGCGTCAAAGGCATAGTCCTGACGGGTAATGAAATTCATACTTGTCTTTTGAACGTCCAGACCTTCAAAATAATTGGATTGAAAGACTAGTAATTTATCCACAAAATCTGGAGAAGTGGCTAGTTCATCAATGACAGGCTTTGCAAGACCGGTTTGCTCGAACAAGAGGGCGTAGTCATCTTCGGTAAAAGATTGCTTTTCAAGTAGGGGGCGTAAGTCTACTTGAGATAGCGTTGGGCTATAAAACATATTACGAGAGGCTAGGAAGCCTAGAAAAAGATAAATAGCCGTTAGAAGGGCTAGAAGACCTAAGGGGACTTTAGCTTTTTTTATCATAGGAAAGCTCCTTTAATTAGCATTTTATAAGTATTATAGCAAAACCTTACAAATATTTTAAGTAGAAAATACGTGTAAAAAAAGGTACAATACAAAAGAAATAATAGCAGACAGAGATAAAGACGTAGGAGGGATTAGCGTGATTAAACTGATAGCGACAGATTTAGATGGCACACTTGCAACCCATGATGGGAAAATACCACAAGAAACGTTTAGTGTGATACGGGAACTGAAGGCACATAATATTGCTTTTGCAGTAGCCACAGGACGTCAGGCGGCAAGCGTTGAAAATGATTTTAGAGAAGTATTAGATTTGATTTATGTGATTGCAGAAAATGGCGGTGTAGTGAAGAAGGGTGAAGAGGACCTTCATGCCACATATCTTGATAATGAATGGGCGCATCGTGCCATTGAAGCACTGGAGAAGATAGAAGGCATTTACTTTTTAGTATGCTGTAAAGAGGTAGCTTATCAAAATACACAAGATCCTACATTTGATGCAGAGTTAGATAAATATTATCATAATCGTGAATATAAAGAAGATCTCAAAACAGTAGATGAACCTATTATAAAAATAGCGATTTATCATCCGATAGATATCACAAAAGATGTGGAGCCCATGGCAAGGGAAAGGTGGAGTGAGCAGTTTAAAATCACCGTTTCAGGCATTCACTGGGTGGACTTAGGGGCACTAAGCATCAATAAAGGAAAAGCATTAGCAATGCTCCAAGAAGATTTGGGCGTGACAAAAGCAGAAAGCATGGCTTTTGGTGATTACTTTAATGACCTAGAAATGTTTGAACAAGTAGACTATAGTTATGCAATGAGCCATGCACTAGATGTTATTAAGGCGAAAGCTCGATTTGAAGTGCCAACAGGTGGCGTATTAGAAGTTGTTCGAAAAGTATATTCTTCATAATATCTTTTAATCAATAAGTTATGATTTTGTAGAAGCTCCTAAAATACTGATTAAAAAAAGATATAAATGCCAAAAATAAAGAAGAGATTTATTGAAAAAAGGGCATTTTTCTTGTAAACTGTAAGGTAGTATGAAAAGCAGAATGGAGACAGTATATGTACGAATTACTCAAAGTAGAAGGTAGAGCAAAGCGTGGTAGATTTCATACAGTACATGGAACAGTAGAAACCCCAGTATTTATGAATGTAGCGACAGTTGCAGCTATCAAAGGTGCTTTATCAATGGAAGATTTAAATGCTATCGATACACAAGTAGCATTATCCAATACGTATCACCTACACTTAAGACCAGGTGACCAAGTCATCAAAGAATTAGGCGGCTTACACAAATTTATGGTGTGGGACAAGCCAATCCTTACAGACTCAGGCGGCTTCCAAGTATTTTCACTTGCAGCCATGCGTAAAATCAAAGAAGAGGGTGTTTATTTCTCTTCACATATTGATGGACGCAAGATTTTTATGGGACCAGAAGAAAGTATGCAAATACAATCAAACATAGCTTCCACAATTGCGATGGCATTTGATGAATGTCCACCAGCATTAGCAGATAGAAACTACATTATGCCATCCGTAGAACGTACCACAAGATGGTTACAACGTTGTAAGGATGAGATGAATCGCCTTAATGGCTTAGAAGATACCATAAACAAGCATCAGATGCTCTTTGGTATCAACCAAGGTGGTATCTTCCCAGATATACGTATTGAGCATGCGAAGGTTATTCGTGAGTTTGATTTACCAGGGTATGCAGTAGGTGGACTTGCAGTAGGCGAAAGTCATGAAGATATGTACAATGTTCTTGAGCACGTCGTACCACATTTACCACAAAATAAGCCAACTTACCTTATGGGTGTAGGTACACCAGAAAATATCCTAGAAGCAGTTGATCGTGGTATCGACTTCTTTGACTGTGTATTACCAGCGCGTAATGGACGTCATGGGCATATATATACCAACCATGGTAAGATGAACTTATTCAACCAAAAGTTTGAAAAAGATATGGCACCACTTTCAGAAGAATGTAAGTGCCCTACATGTCAGAAGTATAGTAGAGCGTATATTCGTCACTTACTAAAGGCAAAAGAAATGTTAGGGATGCGTTTATGCGTTATCCATAACCTTCACTATTTCAATAACTTAATGACAGAAATTCGAGAAGCATTGGATAATGGACAATTTGCAGCCTATAAGAAGATGCGTCTAGAAGGATACAAAAACAACTAAAGATAAGATGGAGGAGAATTACAAATGAATACAGTATTAGGATTTACAGCACAACCTAGCGGTATGATGATGATTTTATCAACAGTAGGATACATGGCATTTTTCTTCGGAATCATGTGGTTATTTATCATCAGACCACAAAAGAAAAGAGATAAGCAAATTCAAGAAATGCAACAAGCAATCAAAGTAGGCGATAGCGTCCTTCTTAACACAGGAATCTACGGTAAAGTAGTTGATATCATCAATGATTTATTCATCATTGAATTTGGTCTTAACAAAAGCGTACGTATTCCAGTAAAGCAAGCTGCAGTAGCAGGTGTAGGTGAACCAAACTTAACAATTGCAAAACCTGTAGTAGAAGATGATGAAGATGAGTACGAGGACGACGAGTACGAAGACGAAGAATAAAAATCACCAGAGACAAGCTGATTAAAGCTTGTCTTTTTTTTAGGAAATCATATAGAAGAGTTAGAAATTATTGTAATATATGTTACAATAAGACCAGCTACTAGAAAAGGGGGAAAAGATAGAGATGAAAGGGCATAAATTAACAAGACAGCTTGTCCTACTTGTTACGATTCCAATGATTATTTTCACAGTAATGGTAATCGCAGTTTTTTTAGGGGGAAATGCAGAAAAGAAGCTTATAGAAGAAGTGAATCAAAAGCTTTTCAAAGCAGAAATGATTTTACTCGAAGCAGATAAAGACATGTATCAAGCCCGAGTAGGTCAGCTTTATATGGAAAATAAAAGTACTTATGAGGAAGGGAAAGCCTTATGGGAAAAAAACGTTGATGATGCAAAAGAACGTCTGCGAGAAGCAGTGGAAATTCTTAGTACATATACAGAAGTATTAGAGCGTATAGAAGTAGAAGAATGTAGACCGTATAGTACACTGATAGAAGTCTATAAGACAGAGATGACTAAGTGGGAACAAACAGGGAATGAAGAGAGTTTTGAAAATATAAGAGATAGTGTTAATGAAATGGGGGAACTGACCAAAGCACTTGTTACAGATAAGATAGAATCCAATAGTAGGATGATTGATGTGGCGCTTATTGTTATGAGTGGTATTTTTGTGCTTGTCTTTCTTATTATTGCTCTAGTCAGTATAACTATTATTCGAACAATTAATAAAAAAGTCTCAGCTATAGCCGTAAGTCTAGAGCAAGTGACCGCACTTCAATTAATAGAAGATAAAGCTCTTATGAATCAACAAAGTAAAATCATAGAATTTGACCGCATCCTTTTAAAAATACAAGAAATGCGTAGTGTTTTATACGGTGTATTCAAAGAGATTCAAGAGGTGGGGTATGCAACGGGAAGTAATAGTGAAGGAACGTATCAAAATGTTCAAGAGCTAGCAGGCTACCTTGAAGAGACAAAGGCAGTAAGTGGTCAGTACGTAGAAAGTGCCAAACTTACTCACCAGCGACTTAGTGAGATGGAATTAATCTTACAAGATATGTCTCAGCAAATAAGCAGTATGGAAAAAGAGATTGTACACAGTAAAGAAGTGGTACATCAGATTCACCAAAAAGCGGAGACAACCAAATGCAATATGAGTAAGACAACCCATCATATGGTAGTAACAAGTGGTGCAATCGGTAGTGAACTTAAAGAAGCTATAGAAAAAGCAAAGCTTGTGGCAGAAATCGATCAGTTAACAGCAGCTATTCTACAGATTTCAGAAAAGACGAATCTTTTAGCACTTAATGCAAGTATAGAAGCGGCAAGAGCAGGTGAGGCGGGTCGAGGTTTTTCGGTTGTAGCAGATGAAATTAGACAGTTAGCTGAAGGATCACGAACAGCCGTTACACAAATCCAAGCAGTTACCCAAGGTATTCGAGAAAATGTAGAGGTTCTCGTGAAAACGTCCAAAGACCTTCTGCAACTGATGGATGGACAAGTTATTGCTGATTATGAAGAGATGAACCGATTAAGTGATGCGTACAGCCAAGATGCAGAGAAGATTAGCGAAGTTACCGAACGATTTGGACACTCTACAGAGACCTTTAAAAATGCGGTGATGCATGTAGAAGAACACATCAGTGTATTGGAGAACTTAAGCCGAGAGACAGCTTCAGAAAGTGAACGTATAGGACAGCAGCTTAAGGATGCGACACATCTAGCAGAAGGTATCGTAGGCTATGCCCATCAAACAAAAGCATCGATAGGTTCACTTATAGAACTTTCAGACCAAGTGAAAATGTAAAAAAGTAAAGAAATGGCTTGTTGCATGAATAGTGCAGCAAGCCATTTTATTTAGTAGCATAGACTACGTAAAAAAGCTCTTTTATTCCAGAAAAGGTCGACTTCGCTCCAACATTTCTTCCATAAAGGACTTTTTTACTATGCAACAAGTCCTTTTGGTGAGGAGGCATGAAAAAATAGAAGGAGTATTTAGCGAAGCAGAGGAGAAAATAAAAAGTAAAAATAAAAGAAATAAATTGACATATGCTGCATACAATGTAAAATAAAAATTAAATAATAATTATTATTAAAAAGGAGAATCTATATGTTCAGTACCATTAAAAATACACAAGGCATTTATAAAAATTATATAGATGGCGAGTGGAAAGTATCGAATACAGGAAATCATATCACGATTTACTCACCCATCGATGAAAGTATTGTAGGAAGTGTACCAGCAATGAGCCCAGAGGAGGTAGACGAAGTAATCGCTGTTGCAAAGAAAGCACAGAAAATGTGGCGTGATACCCCTCTAGGCGAGCGTGCCAAATTACTCGATAAAGCAGCAGAACTTTTATTACTTCACCAAGAAGAATTAGCAGAAGTCTTAGTACGAGAGATTGCTAAAGACAAAAAATCCAGCCTCTCAGAAGTACAACGTACTGCAGATTTTATAGCCTTTACTTCTGATGCAGCAAAGCAATTAAAGGGTGAGATGTTGACCGCAGATGCTTTCCCCGGCTACGGAAAAAACAAGATGTCGTTCGTTACGAGAGAACCACTAGGGACGGTATTAGCCATCGCACCATTTAACTATCCAGTGAACCTTTCCGTATCAAAGATAGCCCCAGCTTTGGTAGGAGGCAATACAGTGGTTTTAAAGCCACCAACACAAGGAAGCATCAGTACGCTATGCATGGTGAAAATCTTTGAAATGGCAGGCATTCCAAAAGGTGTGCTAAATACCATCACAGGTAAGGGAAGTCAGATAGGAGACTATATAATCACCCATCCACACATTGATTTTATTAATTTTACAGGAAGCTCAGAGATAGGAAAGCACATTTCTAGTATATCTACCATGAAGCCACTTCTAATGGAACTAGGTGGAAAAGATGCCGCTATCGTATTAAAAGATGCCGAGCTTCAAGAAGCAGCGAAAAATATTGTATCCGGTGCTTTTTCCTATTCGGGACAGCGATGTACAGCGGTTAAACGTGTACTCGTCGAAGAAGAAGTGGCAGATACATTAGTTGACTATATCAAAGCGGAAGTGGAAAAGCTTACGGTGGGCAATCCTTTAGAAGAAGATGTGGTCATTGTACCGCTTATCTCTAAAAATTCGGCAGATTTTGTGTGTGGGCTCATAGAGGATGCCATTGAAAAAGGTGCCACACTTCTAGTAGGCAACAAACGAGAGGGGAACTTAGTGTATCCTACACTCATTGACCACGTCACAAAAAACATGAAGCTTGCATGGGAAGAACCCTTTGGTCCAGTACTCCCGATTATTCGCGTAAAAAGTGTAGAAGAAGCCATCGCCATTGCCAATGCTTCAGAATACGGTCTACAATCCTCTGTATTTACACAAAACATTGAGCATGCTTTCTATATCGCCAATCAATTAGAAGTGGGTACAGTACAAATTAACAATAAGACAGAGCGTGGACCAGACCATTTCCCATTCCTAGGGGTTAAATCATCAGGTATGGGTACACAAGGTATACGTTATAGCATTGAATCGATGACAAGACCAAAAGCTATTGTTTTGAATTTGCATAAGCAATAAAAGATATAAAGATTTCTTTATAAAATGTTATTAATTTATTCGGTACAATGTCATAATTTATTAAAATATGACAGGCATAATAAGTATCAAGAAGCAGCTATGTAGCCTATAATCTTCCCTATACAAAAGCTACATAGATGACTACTTAAAAAAAGAAAATCTCCCCATATTATTATCCCTTTTTCAGTTTGTATAAAACATATAAACGAGAAAACAAAAAGAGGCGTTCCTCCCCAAGGCGCCTCTTTTTTTGTATACGTAGAAATGGTTATAAAAAGTAAATACAATCGTATAGACATATGTTAAAATATTGCTAGTAATGAGTTTGGGTTAATAGGGGGATTTAAGGGCTAATGAATAACGAAGTGACTACGGTTTTAAATGTTATAGACTATATGGAGATGCACTTAAAAGAGAAATTTTCATTAGAAGATATAGCTACACATGTACATTATACTGTTCATGCAGTACAAAATATTTTCACGCAAAATGTGGGGATTTCAATAGGCGATTATATTAAGAAAAGAAGGCTTACAGAAGTTGCTAAGCAACTTATAAAGACAAATAGGCCTATTATTTATTTGGCAGTTGAGTATAATTATGGCTCCCAAGAATCGTTTAGTAGGGCATTTAAAGATCAATTTGGTATTTCACCATCAAAATATAGAATGCAGGGGCAAGAACGCTATTTTAGCTTATATAATAGAGTGACAGAAGAAGCACTTCTAGCAATGCAAAATTTTTCATTAAGTAAGATACCGCTTATTAAAATAATGCCATCGTGTATGCTAAAAGGTAGAAGAGAAAAGATAGATTTTGCTACTTATGATGAAGAGATGATGTGGTGTAAGATTTATGATACCTATAGTCGCGTTTCCAAAAAATCTAATCAGAAGATGCATACTTTATTTCAATATACTAAGGATTTGCAAATTCAAGAACTCAATGAAGAGAATACAAATCCAACACTTTTTATTGGAGTAGATCAAGAAAAGAGTGCACCAGATGGAGAGGTATGGGAGTGGGTTACCATTCCAGAAGGAAAATATGCGCTATTTGAGTATAAAGGGCCGAGGAGTAGCTTGTGTCATGCATATAAATATATCTTTTCTATATGGATGCCATATAGTGCCTACACCGTTAGAGACGCCTTTGACTTTGATAGGTATCAGCATATGGACGATACTACTCACAATGTAACTTTGTCTATATGCGTACCTGTAAAATAAAAGAGAAATATGTCAATAGTTTTATGTAAAAAAACTTTGCTTTTTTTATCAAGTACTAGATATTTACATAAGGTATACTAGGATTAGCCCATTACACTGTAAAGAGAAATGAGTCTTGGGTGGATTGATTAAAACTGTATTATTCATAGAGTTTGTCATGTAACGGATAATTACTAGGATAAGTAAAACTTATTTGAGAAGTAAGAAGCTTCTATGAATAATACAGGATAAATATAAGTAAGAATAGGACACTTTAAGGTGTCTATTTTTTGTACATCAGATCGTGACAAATTGTTAAAGTTTTCTTCATAGCATCTTCAATAAAGAAGCCTAATATAGAATATATACACTGATGGAGTACATATCTTCCCTAAAAAATAACTGCATCGGTGGTATAAAAAAAGAAAATCTCCCCATATTATTATCCCTTTTCAGTTTGTATAAAACATATAAACGAGAAAACAAAAAGAGGCGTTCCTCCCCAAGGCGCCTCTTTTTTGTGCTTCAATAAATTATTTTGTAAGGAAAGCTTCAGCATCTACGATAAATGTCTTAAGGGCATCAATCGTACCACAGATATCACCAGGGATATCAAGGGCGTGTGTAGCACCAGCTACATTAGTAAGCTGAACACCAGCAATTGTCGCAAGAGAAG
>JBOFIT010000107.1:0-15731 GCA_051650305.1 Cellulosilyticaceae bacterium | reverse complement strand
TTCACTGTATCTGGTAGTACTGCTAATTCTTCTTTAGTAAGAGTAGAAGTAGCAATAGGTGGATGAATGGTGACATAGACAGTATCTGACTTGAGTTTGCCACCTTGAGCTTCCATGAGTTTATAAGAACCGTTGATTGTGACAGGGACAATAGGTACTTTAGGTTTCGTAGCTAGCTTGAAACTACCAGCTTTGAATTCCCCTATTTCATCACCTTTACTTCTAGTACCCTCTGGGAAAATCACAAGAGAGTGGCCTTCCTTGATGACTTTGATACCATCTACAATGGCTTGAGCAGCTGTTTTTAACGTGCTACGATCCATAAAGATGCAATGCATATAAGTCATCCATGTACGGATGATAGGTATTTTCTTTGTTTCGATTTTTGCAACATAGCCTTTAAAAGTAGGAATACAAGCCATAAAGATGGCGATATCAAAATTCCCTTGATGGTTACTGATAAAGACCACAGGCTCGTCCATAGGAATATTGTCGATGCCATCTACTTTGATAGTAGCACCGGCATTTTTGATTTGTTGCATTGCCCAACGAGAAGTAACCTCATGGGTGAGTTTTTCAGCTTCTTGTACCTTGCCTTCTTTTAAGTATTTCTTGATCTTCAGTAGCTTAGGATAACATGAAAAAGCTGAAAGCATAAAGTAACTATACCAATAAATTGTCTTGAACATTTATGTACCCTCCATTTTTAGCTTTCGGACGTTTATAACTTCTACTATTATAGTACAAAAATCCGAAAGATTAAAGATGTTTTATGGTAAGTTGTTTGTCAAAGTGTAAAAATAAGCTATAATAAAAGGCAATAGGGAAGCAGTTAAAGCTGATATAAAAATGGAGGTAGCAATGAAGCAATATATAAAAGTATGCAGTGGTGTCATCCTTTATGGATGTTTTATGATAGGATTACTCATGGGAAGTCAGTATATAGTCGGGCTGGGTGCCAATGTTTTTATGGGTGCAAAGTACGTGAATCAGCATATGTATTTTTTGACATTAGTGGCGTATAGTATAAGTCTCCTAGGGATTTTGTGTGTCAATGCAGTGGAAGGCGATACGTTCGGAGCGTGTTATAGAGGGTTTACCATGCAGATGTTTATGCGAACATTAAAGTTTGCACTGCCTTTGTGGCTTTTGGTATGTGTGGTGAATGGGCTGCTGAGGCCCTTTTTCCCAAACTATGATGTGCAGGTAGAAACTTTATTTGTATCCAGTGAGCCTGTGCTACGCTTTGTGGTACTTGTGATCGGTGCCCCATTCTTAGAAGAGTACCTCTTTAGAGAGAAAATACAATTATTTGTAAAGGAAAGATTTGGTAGCAAAGTAGCCATTCTTTTTCAAGGCATTCTTTTTGGTATGATTCATCCTTTTGGCTTACAAAAAGTTTATGCCACAGTCATGGGCTTAGGCCTTGGGTGGATGCGAGAAAAGATAGGTCATATCCTTGCGCCAACGGTGATTCATATGATTATCAATGGTATAGGATTTGTGGTAGGGAGTATGACTTAAAAGTAGGTTATTGATAGAAGGTCTTGAAAATACTTGTTAATATAGGTATCATTAGACAGTAGAAGTAAAGAGACAAAAGACATAAGGAGTGTTGACATACATGAGTAAACAAAAATGGAAAGCAGGCAATATGGTGTATCCCCTTCCGGCAATAATGGTGAGCTGTGGTACAGAAGAGAAGCCAAATATCGTAACGGTAGCATGGACAGGTACCATATGTACCAATCCTGCCATGACGTATATATCCCTTAGAAAGACACGTTTTTCTTACGATATCATCAAAGAATCAGGTGTATTTACCATTAATCTGACGACCCGTAAGTTAGTGAAAGCCACAGATTTTTGTGGTGTACGCTCAGGACGTGATTATGATAAGTTTCAGGAGATGCATCTGACACCAAGTTTTGATGAAGAAACAGGATGTGCCATGATCGAAGAAAGCCCAGTAAATATCGTCTGCCGTGTGACAGAAATTAAAGAATTAGGTTCTCACGATATGTTCTTAGCAGAAGTGGTGAATGTGTATGTAGACGATAAGTATATGGATGAGAAGGGTAAGTTCCACCTGAATAGTACGGACCTTATCGCATACTCTCATGGGGCATACTTCACATTAGGCCAGCAGTTAGGGACTTTTGGGTATTCGGTGATGAAGCCAAAGACTGTAGAGAAAAAGAAAAGCAAAAAAACAAAAAAGAAATAAAGAAAGAAAACCATCATCCACCTATAAAGCGGATGATGGTTTTTTTAGTGGTAAAAAAGATGGGCCGTCAATGGAAGGTACGAGCTTGTAAGGAAAGGCTTTGTCACCTGTGCCGATGAGATACAGGGTATACAAGCGACCTAATTTACACAGATGCTTCTTAAGGGAAGTGATGTCAGTATCTTCTTCACTGGTCACTAATTCAAAAGGATAGGGCTGTGGCTGGATAGGCATATAATGACTGAGTTGTGAATAAGCAATGTTTTTAAAGAAAAGGTGCTCGGTGCCAGATTGTAATTTGACTTTAGGAACGGATGTGGCAAAGTGACCGAAGCGTATGCAACTATAAGGACCGTTGATGACTTTCTTGGTATCTTCCAGCACAAAAAGATGAAGGGTATCTTGTTTTTTAGGATGGGAGCTAAAAGTATAGGTAAAGGCACTTTCAGGTTTGACGTTTAGACGTTTTTCGTAAATGGGTGTAGTATCTTTTTTGTGTTTGATGGTGAGCAGGTGCTGGCCTGCGGGATATTTAATATAAGGCGTAAAGTCTTCATAGTCCCAAGTTTTATGAATGAGTTGATCATCTAGATAAAGGCTGAAAGTTTTTTCGGTAGGTAAAGCGTGAAAAAAGCGGATATAACCAAAAGAAACATGAGATTTGGAGGTGTCAGACATTATATCACCTGCTTTATGGAATTTATTAAAATATATGATAGAAAGAAGGTAGCTATACACTGAAGTGGGAATAGAAAGAATGTTCTGTAATATATATCATATAATTTAAAGGATTTCATAGAATAAAAAGAGAATGCCTATAAATTGGACAAACAATATGATAAAATTAAGATAAATATAAAAATATAAAAAGGGGGGGATGCTATGGATTTTAGCAAGTTGACACACTTATTAGAGGAAGATGAAGGCTTTAAATTGGATTTTAAATTAAAACTTTCGTTGGAATTAGAATCAGAAAAAAGAGAACTTGCAAAAGATGTTATTGCGATTGCCAATGCAGAGGGAGGCAGAGGGTATATACTTTTTGGCATAAGAGACAAAACCAAAGAAATCGTAGGCATAGAAACGCCACTAGAAGGTATGGAAGAACGTATACAGCAAATCATTGCCAATCGAAGTATGCCACCTGTGCCTATAAGTTTTGAGTGGTTAAGTATAGAAGGAAAGACGCTAGGTGTGCTTACAATCTATAAAAGTAAACAAGTGCCACATCAAATGACACAGAATGGTGCTTTCTACATACGCAGAGGGTCCACTACAGATGTAGCCACTAGACATGAAATTGCAAGGATGCTGCAATACTCGGGGCTACTTCAGTTTGAGACAGTCCCTTGTAGGCAAAGTACCTTAGAAGACTTGGACAGTCAGAGCATGCTTAGACTTTTAGGGTGCGAGGGGACAAAAGAAGTAGACATCCATTTGTTGTTAGCACTAGGTATCGTCGCAGAAAAAGGGCAGGGAAAAGGCTACTGTCCTACTTATGGAGGCTTACTCCTTTTTGGAAAGCTTCCGCAGGCATTTATCCATCAAGCAACCTTAGAACTTGTCACCCAGGGAAAGTCTAAAGGCATTACGGGCAATATCATGCAGATGCTTCTAACCTTTGAGGAAGAAGTGAAGAAGGTCTTGCCACCTACGTATCCTTTTGAAGCGTTGTATGAGATTGTGGCTAACGCCATGATTCATCGCGATTACTGGAATACAACGTACCATACCTATGTTTCTATTGAAGCAACAGGTATTTATGTGGAAAATCCCAGTTGCTATGGCTATGAAGAAGGTAGGCGTCGTCATGTAAGGGGAAATAGTTGGCTATACTCAAGGCTACTTATCTTAAAGCATAGGGAAGAGGAACTTCACTTTGGCATTGGACTTGAAAAAGCAAAGAAGATGTTTGAAGGTGGTGGGGCTATGCAGATTGTATATGATGAAGAAACAGGTGTTTTTAGAGTAAACTTACCAGGAATCAGTAAATATAAGGAGGAATAGCGATGAAACTACAAGAGGTCAAAACATTATTAAATGCACAGGTATGGGCAGGGGAAGAACGTCTAGAAAAAGAAGTATTTGCAGCTTGTGGGTGCGATCTGATGAGTGATGTATTAGCTTTTGCAAAAGAAAAAGTGTTGTTGCTTACAGGACTTGTGAATCCACAGGTTATTCGAACGGCTGAAATGCTAGATATTAAAGCCATTGTTTTTGTAAGAGGTAAAAAACCATCAGAAGAAATGATTGCCATGGCGCAAGAAAAGAAAATGATTATCTTATCAACAGAATCGCCTCTTTATACAGCTTGCGGTAAGCTTTATCATTCAGGGCTTACTAATGGAGAAGAGGTGTAAGATGAAGTTGCACTTTGAAGTAGAAGGTAGTAATTTTTTGCGTGCAGGGGAAGCTTCGGGGGAAGTGAAACGTATATTGAAACGCATAGGTATACCCTCTGCTACTATTCGTAAGATAGCCATAGCTATGTATGAAGCGGAGATTAATATGGTGATTCATGCCAATGGTGGGTGGATTGATGTAGATATCAGTGCAGAAAAGATAAGTGTCATCTTAGAAGATACAGGACCAGGTATACCAGATATTGAACTTGCCATGAAGGAAGGATACTCCACGGCATCTCACGAGATTCGTGAGCTGGGGTTTGGTGCTGGTATGGGACTTCCTAATATGAAGCGGTATAGTGATTGTATGGTGATTACTTCGGAAGTGGGGAAGGGGACAAAAGTAGACTTACTCGTCTATCTTAATCGCTAAAAAGAAAAGAAGTGAAAGTAGGTGAAAAAAGGCATATGTATAGTCATTCAGTGACGTTAGAGAGTAGCAAATGTATCGGATGTACAGATTGTATCAAGCGATGTCCCACAGAGGCCATTCGCGTAAAAAATGCTAAAGCTAAGATTATACAAGAACGGTGTATTGATTGTGGCAATTGTATAGCGATCTGCCGCAATGGTGCGAAACAAGCGGTGATGGCACCTTTATCAAGCATGAGCAAGTATGCCCACCGGATTGCAATGCCAGCACCAGCTTTTTATGCACAATTTTCAAAGTGTGAGCGTATAGAGACGATCTTAGAAAGTCTTTATGATATAGGCTTTACGGATGTGGTAGAGGTGGCTTATGCTGCAGAAGCCATCGCTTTAGGTACCAAAGCATACCTAAAAGAAGCAAAAGCATTTCCGGTTATCTCTTCAGCGTGTCCGGTTATTGCAAGGCTTATTCAAAGACGGTTTCCGTCTCTTATAGACCATATACTACCCTTGATGTCCCCTATGGAATTGGCGGCACGTTACATTAAGTTGAAGTATGCAGAAAAAGGGATACCAGAAGATGAGATAGGCGTTTTTTTTATCTCACCATGTCCGGCTAAAGGTACAGATATTCATAAACCGAAGGGGTTTGATCGGTCTTATGTAGATGGCGCACTTTCCATGCAAGAGGTCTACAAAGCAATGGTCCATCAACTCAAGTATCATAAGGATGCAACGATACCTCGTAAACCTATAGCAGAGGGGATGTCATGGGCGATGCGTAATGGTGCGGTGGCGAATGTAGGTATTGATAATCATATCGCTGTGGATGGTATGGATAGTGTCATTCATATATTAGAAAAAGTAGAAGATGGGACATTGAGTAACATTCAGTATATCGAAGCGTTAGCTTGTACAGGTGGATGTTTAGGTGGTGCTTTAACCATCGAAAATCCTTTTGTAAGCCGTTATACACTGAAGAAATTCATGGATCATGACCAAAAGCATACACTAAATGAAAAACTCGATGAAAAGCTACTAGGAATGAATTACCGCTATGAACGGCTCATCGATCCCAAGCCGGTTTTTTCGTTAGATGATAATTTGGCAGTAGCCATTGGTATGATGGAGCAAATAGAAGCCTTATACAAAAGATTACCGCAGATTGACTGTGGGTCTTGTGGTGCGCCTACTTGCCAGTGTTTTGCGGAAGATGTGGTTAAGGGTTTTTCAAATGAGGAAGATTGCGTCTTTATGCTGAAAGAACGTATCAAGGCTTTGTCTCAAGATATGCTAGAGTTAACACAGAAGTTTTTGCCAACCCAAGAAAAAAAATAAAGGAGTACGCTATGACAGTACAAACATTGAAGGAAAAGATGAATCTAGGCCTTCTTACAGGCGAAGAAGGTCTAGAAAACGAGATAAAAGGTGGACATGTGGGAGACTTACTAAGCTATGTGATGGCACATGCCAAAGAAGGGGATGTGTGGGTGACGATACAAGGGCATATTAATACCGTTGCGGTAGCTAGCTTAGTCGGTGTAAGTGCCATCGTTTTGGCGGCGAAAAGCGAAGCGACCGAAGAGATGATTGCTAAAGCAAAAGAAGAAGGCATTCCAGTACTCACCACACCTTTAAGTAGTTTTGAGTTTTGTAAAAGATGTAGCCAATGGCTATAAATGGAGTGATTGAATGAAGGTTTCCTATGATTTTCATATTCATACAGATGCATCACCTTGTGGCGATGAGACGATGACACCACATAATATTATTCATATGGCGAGGCTTCTAGAAAAGCAAGTGATTGCCATTACAGATCACAATACATGTGCTAATTGTGAAGTTGTCATGGAAGTAGGTAAAGAACAAGGCATACTGGTGATTCCGGGGATGGAAGTAGAGTGTATGGAAGAGTTTCATCTGATAGCACTTTTTCCAGGTATGGAAGAAGCGTACGCTTTTGAGAAGTATGTACAAGCTGCCATGCTTCAAATACCCAATAAACCACATATTTTTGGACATCAATACATACTAGGGAAAAATGATGAAGTAGTAGGGGAAATCGAAAAATTGCTGCTGACTGCGGTCCAGCATTCGGTTTATACGTTGTATGAAGAAGTGGAACGCTTAGGGGGCGTGCTTTATCCAGCCCATATTGATAGAAATGCATACAGCATTTTGACCAACCTAGGAGCCTTGCCGGAGGACTTGCCTTTTGGAAATATAGAGATCTCCAATCAAGCGCCGGAAGGTTATGAAGTAGGGTACGAAAAGTATCGCATCTTAAGAGGATCAGATGCACATTACCTTGAAAGTATGTGTGAGATGGAGGCGTATATGGAGCTTGAGACTTTGTGTAAAAGTGAAGTATTCAAACAACTCAAAAAATAATAGTAAAAATATTCAAATTAATACATAAAAGTCTTAAAAAGTTGACAATAATATAATTTTGTGGTATTTTCATAAATATGTTAGAAATGTTAATAGATTATTGTTAATTTTTTAACATAGAAAGACAAACTGTTTTGAATCAACAGTCAAAAGTAACAAGAAAGTAAGGAGGATACATTATGTCATGTGAAGGTTGCAAAAATGAGCTTGCAAGTGAAATGTATGCAGAGCTGGAAAAGTTTATTGATGAACTGCCAGAGAAAAAAGGTGCGTTGATTTCTGTATTACACCGGGCACAATCAATTTTTGGCTATTTACCAAAAGAAGTTCAACAATTCGTAGGTAAAAAATTAGATATACCTACTGCACAAGTTTATGGGGTTGTAAGTTTTTACTCTTTCTTCACCATGGAACCAAAGGGCAAATACCCTATATCTATTTGTTTAGGGACAGCTTGCTATGTTAGAGGGGCAGACAAGGTATTGGATGTGTTTAAACGTGAATTAGGTATTGAAGTAGGGCAGACTACAGAAGATGGTAAATTTTCACTGGATGCACTACGTTGTGTAGGGGCATGTGGATTGGCTCCCGTTGTACTTGTGGGCGACAAAGTATACGGACGCATTAACACTGCAGATCAAGTGAAAAATATTCTTAATGAATACAATGATTAACCTATAACCAAGGGGGAGCGCTTATGCCAAAAGTAATGTCTTTAGAGGACCTTAAAGCACTAAGAGATCAAGTCAAAAATAAAGTGGATTTAAGAGAAAAGGGCGAAAATGTAGATAGTATGGTGGTACTTCGTGTAGCAATGGCTACATGTGGAATAGCATCAGGTGCACGTGAAACGATGAACTACTTAGCAGAACTTGTAAGAGAAGAGGGCCTTACAAATGTTGTGATTACGCAGAGTGGATGTATGGGATACTGCTATGCAGAACCTACTGTTGAGGTTACACTTCCAGGGAAAGAGCCAGTTGTTTATGGCAACGTAGATAAAGAAAAGGCAAAAGAAATTGTTGAAAAACATGTAAAAGGTGGAGAAATGATTGATGGAATCATTCCTGCTGCACATAAATCCCTAGATGAGTAATAGAAAGAGGTGGCACTGATGTCAAAATATACAATGCATATTTTAGTATGTGGAGGAACAGGATGTATTTCCTCACGTTCCAATGAAATTGTTACAGAGCTTGAAAAACATATCAAGGAAGTAGGCATGGAGGAAAGTGTACAAGTCCTTAAGACTGGATGTTTTGGTTTCTGCGAAAAAGGGCCTGTTGTAAAAATCCTTCCTGATAATACTTTTTATGTACAAGTAACACCAGAAGATGTAAAAGAACTTGTGGCAGAACATATCGTAAAGGGAAGAAAAGTAGAAAGACTCCTTTACGTGGATCCAAGCACACAAGACAGTGTATCTGATTCAAAACATATGGATTTCTATAAAAAGCAAATACGTGTAGCACTTCGTAACTGTGGTTTTATAGACCCAGATAATATTGACGAGTATATCGCACGTGATGGTTACCAAGCATTAGGAAAAGTACTTGGTATGCCACAACAAGCAGTCATTGATGAAGTGAAAAAATCTGGACTCCGTGGACGTGGGGGCGGTGGCTTCCCTACAGGTCTTAAATGGGAGTTTGCTTGCAAAAATGTAAGTGACCAAAAGTATGTGGTATGTAATGCTGATGAGGGAGACCCTGGGGCATTCATGGACCGTTCCATTCTAGAAGGGGATCCACATTCAATCGTAGAAGCAATGGCTATTTGTGGTTATGCGATTGGTGCGACAAAAGGCCTTGTATACATACGTGCAGAGTATCCACTAGCAATCAAACGTCTTGAAACAGCTATTTTTGCTGCAAGAGAATATGGCTTACTAGGAGAGGATATTCTTGGCACAGGTTTTAACTTCGATATCGAAATCAAATTTGGTGCGGGTGCTTTCGTATGTGGTGAGGAGACAGCGCTTATTCACTCGATGGAAGGTATGAGAGGTGAGCCTACTACAAAACCACCATTCCCAGCAGAAAGTGGTTACTGGGGCAAACCAACCAACGTAAACAACGTTGAAACTTTTGCAAATATCCCTGTCATCTTCTTAAAAGGTGCAGACTGGTTTGCAAGTATCGGTACTGAAAAATCAAAAGGTACAAAAGTATTTGCTTTAGCTGGAAAAATTAACAATGTAGGACTTATAGAGGTACCAATGGGTATCACATTAAAAGAAGTTATCTACGATATCGGTGGCGGTATCAAAGATGGTAAGAAGTTCAAGTCAGTACAAACAGGTGGACCATCAGGTGGATGTCTCACCGAAAAAGACTTAGATACACCGATTGACTTTGATAACTTACTTGCAAAAGGCTCAATGATGGGTTCAGGTGGTATGATTGTTATGGATGAAGATGACTGTATGCCAGCCGTAGCGAAGTTCTACCTTGAATTTACAGAAGAAGAGTCTTGTGGTAAGTGTACACCATGTCGTATCGGTACCAAGAGACTTCTAGAAATTCTCGAGAAAATCGTAGAAGGTAAAGGTACAATGGAAGACCTTGATACACTAAGAGAACTTAGCCAAGTCATCAAGGACACTGCATTATGTGGACTTGGACAGACAGCACCAAACCCTATCTTATCAACACTTGAAGCGTTCGGAGATGAATATATTGCCCATGTTAGAGACCGTAAGTGTCCATCAGGACAATGTAGTGCACTTCTTCAATACCGCATTACTGAAAAGTGTATCGGCTGTACAGCATGTTCACGTGTTTGTCCAGTAGATGCTATTTCAGGAAGTGTCAAACAACCACATAGTATTGATCTTGCAAAATGTATTAAGTGTGGTGCATGTATGGATAAATGCCGCTTTAATGCGATTGTGAGAGAATAGGGGGTAAGGAAAATGTCAGAATTAAGAATAACCATAGATGGTAAAGAAACCTATGTAAATAAAGGTGCGACAGTACTTGAAGCTGCTAGACAAGTAGGTGTAGAGATTCCTACACTTTGTCATTTAGATTTACACAATACAAAGATGGTAAACCAAGTGGCATCTTGTCGTATTTGTGTAGTAGAAGTAGAAGGTAGAAAAAACCTTGCACCTGCATGTGCAACCCCTGTACTTGATGGGATGGTGGTACGTACAAATACAGTGAAAGTATTGCATTCAAGAAAGATGGTATTAGAACTTCTGCTTTCAGACCATCCTACAGATTGCCTAGCTTGTGAAAAAGCAGGGAACTGTGAACTTCAAGATATGGCAGAGCGTTTTGGCGTGAGAAAGCTTTCTATCGGCAAAGATGGTGCGAAGTCTACTTACCGTACAGATGTAAGCAGTGCAATTATCCGCGATATGGATAAATGTATTATGTGTAGACGTTGTGAAACAATGTGTAACAATGTGCAGACAGTAGGTGCTTTATCAGGTATTAACCGTGGGTTTAATGCGGTTGTGGCACCGGCTTTCGAAGCAAATCTTGGGGATACAGTATGTACACACTGTGGTCAATGTGTAGCAGTATGTCCTACTGGTGCATTATGTGAAAACGAGCATGTATGGAGCGTTGTGAAAAAACTTGCAGATCCAAATAAAGTAGTGGTCGTGCAAACAGCACCAGCTGTACGCGTGGCTTTAGGTGAAGCGTTCGGTATGGAGCCAGGAACCATTGTCACAGGTAAAATGGTGGCAGCACTTAAGCAATTAGGTTTTGATTATGTATTTGACACCGATTTCTCAGCGGACGTGACTATTATGGAAGAAGGTGCAGAACTTATTGATCGCCTTACACGTTTCCAACAAGGTGATACAACAGTAAGCTTGCCAATCCTTACAAGCTGCTGTCCAGCGTGGGTAAACTTCTTTGAAAGTCAATTCCCAGACTTACTGGATATTCCATCATCAGCAAAATCACCACAACAAATGTTTGGTGCCCTTGCAAAATCATACTTTGCTGAGAAAATGAATATTCCAAGAGAAAAAATGGTAGTGGTATCAATCATGCCATGTCTTGCGAAGAAGTATGAAGCAGGTAGAGAAGAGTTCAATAATGATGTGGATATTTCTATCTCTACACGTGAACTTGCACACCTTATCAAGCAAGCAAATATTGACTTTGCGAACTTGGAAGATGCTGATTTTGATCAGCCAATGGGTGAGTCTACAGGCGCATCTGTGATCTTCGGTACCACAGGTGGGGTTATCGAAGCGGCTGTACGTACAGCTTATGAGAAAATCACAGGAGAAACCCTTGGTAAAGTAGAATTTGAAGAACTAAGAGGCTTCGAAGGTGTAAGAGCTGCTACTGTAAAAGTAGGAGAGATGGACTTAAATATCGGGATTGCACATGGTCTAGGAAATGCGCGTGAGCTTTTAGAGGAAATCAGAAAAGGTAACCCTAGAAACTTCCATGCCATAGAGATTATGGCGTGTCCTGGTGGCTGTATCGGTGGTGGTGGTCAACCTTACCATCACGGAGATAGTGAACTCCTTGCAAAACGTCGTGAGGCTATTTATGCCGAAGACTGTGGCAAAGCAATCAGAAAATCTCATGAAAACCCAGCAGTGATTAAACTTTATGATGAGTATTTAGGACATCCAATGAGTCATAAAGCACATGAACTGTTGCATACACATTATAGTAAAAAAGATAAGCTTTAATACAAGTAGAGTGCTTCTCGTAAGCACTCTTTCTTTATATCATTTGAAAGGAGTCGTTATGATTACGATTAAACCATTTAAAGCGTTAAGGCCTCATGAAGCGTATGTAGAAAAAGTCTCAGCACTACCTTATGATGTGGTGACCGATGAAGAGGTAAGAGAAGTTGTGAAAGATAATCCGTATAGTTTTCTAAGGGTGGATAAAGCGGATGCCCTTGTGACAGAAGGTGAAGATGTTTATCAAAAAGCTGCCGATACACTCAGTGAACAAATAGCACAAGGTGTGTTTGTGGAAGAGGAGGTGCCTGCATTATATATTTATGGACTTGAGGTAGGGGACCAAAAGCAGTATGGGGTCGTAGGGTGCTTTAGTGTGAATGATTATACTGAAGGACGCATCAAAAAACACGAAAATACGAGACAAGACAAAGAAGAAGACCGTATCAACCATGTGGCGGCATGCCAAGCACATACAGGACCTATATTTATGACTTACAAAAAAGATGAAGCACTTGAGAAGGTGATTCAAGAAGTGAAGCAGGAAGCACCTGTGTATGATTTCACAGATGCTTTTGGCGTAAGGCAAGTGGTCTATGCTCTGACGGATGCTAGTAAGCAAGAAGTGGTCGTAGAAAGTTTTTGTGAGATGGATGCGCTGTATATTGCAGATGGGCATCACCGTGCTGCGGCTGCATGTAGTTATGCCAAGACACAAGGAGGGGAAGATGCCTTGGTAAGTGAATGCCAGTCTTTTTTAGGCGTCGCTTTTCCAAAGGATGACTTGGTCATTATGGCGTATAATCGCTTGGTGAAGTATGATGAAAAAATAGAGCCAAGTAAGTTGTGGCAGGAACTAGAGAAAGTATTTCATGTGGAGAAGCAAGACGTGCGTCATTACACACCAGACAAAAGACATACCATCGGCATGCGCTTTCATCAAGTATGGTATGCATTGTCTTTAAAAGAAGGTGTGATAGATGAGAGGGATGCAGTAGCATCGCTAGATGTATCAATTTTACAAAAGTTTGTGTTGGAACCTGTCTTTGGGATTACTGAACCACGCACCGATCAAAGACTAAGCTTTGTCGGTGGTATTAGGGGGATAGAGGCACTTAATGAGGGCTCTGAAAGCGAAGCATGTCTGGCTTTTAGTATGTACCCTACCTCACTGGATGAGCTTCTAGCAGTGGCGGATGCAGAGCGTCTGATGCCACCAAAATCCACATGGTTTGAGCCTAAGCTTCGCAGTGGTTTATTTATTCATAAGTTTTAAAGATAGGCGAATGATTTTTGAAAAATCACATAAACTAGAACTAACAAAAGGATTGTAGAAAGTGGTGAGTTTATGTACATGAATCGTTTTATTATTGGTGCTATCGTTGGAGGTCTTCTAGGAGCTATCGGAGCGTGGTATGCTATAAGTTCAGATAAAGAAAAGCGTATCGCTTTAAAATACGCAAAATCATTGATGTCATCAGTTGACAAAATGTGAGATATTCAATATAATTTTAATCAAATAAGCATATGACAACCAATACCAAGTATATATATAGAATAATAGCTAGGAAGAGGAGTAGTATTTAAATAAGGGTTTTCAGAGAGGAAAGCAAATGGTGGGAGCTTTCTAATACCTATTTATTGAAGCAGCCTCGGAGCTTACGTTTTGAAAGTGAAGTAGGGACGTACGGATGACCGCGTTAGAGGTTTTAAAGGTGATGCCTGCAAAAGTAGGTGTAACTAGGGTGGTACCGCGAGAAACCTCGTCCCTAATTAGGGATTGAGGTTTTTTATTTTGCGCATTTTTAAAGGAGTGAAAAGATGGGTTTACTCAGTGTAGTCAATTCAGAACGACCTTTAGATGCCCACTATATACCCAAAAGGCTCGTATGGGATCCAGTGATGCGCGTATGGCTTGTAAAAGAAGCCTATGAGGCTTTTTATCAGCTTTCTAGACACATGCAGCAAGATGGTGTTGCGGCGATACAAGTAGTGGATGGCTACAGATCTTATGCACACCAAAAGCAAATGTATGAGAAAGAATGCTTAAAGTATCATTACAAGCGTTATGCAAAGCATTTACCCATGGAGCATGCTGCTGTGAAACCGCCAGGGACTTCTGAACATCAATTAGGAACGGCCTTAGACTTTAGGTTTACCAATCTAGAGGAACAAAGCCACTGGTTAATGCAGTATGCAGGAGACCACGGCTTTGTATTAAGGAATCCTGAAGATGTGCTGTGGCATTATCGGTATATAGGTGTTGGTCATGCTAAAAAAATAGCTAAAATGAATATGTGCTTAGAAGAATACAGTAGATTGTACCAACAAAAAAAGATGAAATAGATACTTAGGAGGAAATAATGAAAGCATACGGACTTAATGAATTAAGAGAAATGTATTTAAGCTTTTTTGAATCAAAGATGCATCTTCGTATGAAGAGCTTCCCTGTTGTACCTCAAAACGACAACAGTTTATTACTTATTAATGCAGGTATGGCACCACTTAAGCCTTACTTTACAGGTCAAGAAGTACCACCAAGAACACGTATCACTACATGTCAAAAATGTATTCGTACAGGTGATATCGAAAACGTAGGAAAGACTGCACGTCACCTTACATGCTTCGAGATGCTAGGTAACTTCTCATTTGGAGACTACTTCAAAGAAGAAGCAATCGCTTGGGCATGGGAATTCATCACAGAAGTAGTGGGTATTCCACTAGAGCGTCTGTTTGTATCTGTGTACGAAGAAGATCAAGAAACAGCACAAATTTGGATGAACAAAATGAATCTTCCAAAAGAGAAGATCTTCTACATGGGCAAAGAAGATAACTTCTGGGAAGTAGGGATTACAGGACCATGTGGACCATGTTCAGAGATCTACTTCGACCGTGGTGAGCAGTATGGATGTGATTCACCAAACTGTACAGTAGGTTGCGAGTGTGACCGTTACATCGAGTTCTGGAACTTAGTATTTACACAATTTGACCGTCAAGAAGATGGCACATACGTACCACTTCCAAAGCCAAATATCGATACAGGTATGGGTCTAGAAAGACTTGCAGTAATGATGCAAGATGTAGGGACTGTATTTGATGTAGATACCATTAAAGCGATCCGTGACCACGTATGTGAGCTTGCAGGTGTAACTTACGGTACAGATGATAAGCATGATGTATCTATTCGCGTTATTACAGACCATATCCGTTCAGTAACCTTTATGGCATCTGATGGGGTACTTCCATCAAACGAAGGCCGTGGCTACGTTATGAGAAGACTTCTTCGTCGTGCAGTACGTCATGGTAAACTTTTAGGAATCAAAGGCTTATTCCTTCAAAAAATCGTTGAAACTGTTGTGGCAAACTCAAAGCATGAGTACACAGAATTAGAAGACAAATACGATTACATCGTGAAGCTTCTTACAGTAGAAGAAGAAAACTTCAACAAAACAATCGAGCAAGGTTTAAATATCCTTAAAAACCACATTGAAGCATTAGAAGCAAAAGGCGAAAAGACACTTGATGGTGTTGCATCATTCAAACTTTACGATACTTATGGTTTCCCTATCGACTTAACACGTGAAATCCTTGAAGAAAAAGGCATGAGTGTAGACGAGGAAGCTTTCAAAGAAGAAATGGAAAAACAAAGAACACGTGGACGTGATGCACGTGG
>JBOFIT010000106.1:0-7599 GCA_051650305.1 Cellulosilyticaceae bacterium | reverse complement strand
AAATCCCTTCATTGTACCAGCTCACCACATAGTAACCATCATAGTAATCAATGATGAGACCGCCTATGCCATCGCCTTCGCCATTGAAGACACGGAAAGCTGTAGTAGAAGCATCTGCATACAGTGCTTTTCTATGGTCGATAGCTACCTTTAACTTCCCTTTAAAGAAAGCTTCATCGATACTTTCATCTTCTTTATGTGAAAGCACCCATCCATAGCCTTTATTTTGTTTGCCGTAGTAACCTTTGGCAATAAACTTATTTTTCTCATCATATAAGTTTACAAGTACTACGTCTTCCTTTAGTTGCTTACTATTCATAATAGCTTCCTTTGCGATAAGGGGGTTACCCTTCTGAAGTGCCTTCACAAAGTTTGCCTTGATTTTTATCGGGGTTTCTCTTTTCATAATGTCATCCTTTTAAATTCGTAAATGATTTATCTATACTGTTGCCCTTATTATAGCATAAAATACATCTCGAATCGCCCATTAACTTCTACACGTATTCAGTGTAAGGGTTATGACCGTTCCTTCATTTATCTCACTCTGGACTTCTACTTCCCCTCCATGAACCTTCACTGTGGACTGTACAAACGATAAACCTAGTCCCATACCGTTGATTCTTTCAGTATTAAAGGCATCTACTCTATAGAAAGGTTCGAATATATGGTCGATGGCTTCTTTTGCGATTCCCTTACCTGTATCTTTGATGACAATCTTTATCTTCCCTTGTGTTTGCTCACAGCTTACATGGACGTAGCCCTGCGGTTTATTGTATTTGATGGCATTTTCCACAAGGTTATAGATAGCTCTATAAAGTAGTACTTCATTGCCTTTAATGGGTGTAATGGGACTTTGTGTCGTATAATCTAATTCCACTTGATGACTTTCTCCCACTACCGTTAAGTCTTCTATAACGTCCTCTATGATTTGTGGTATCACCACTTGGTCGTCTAGGGCTGCATTTTCTTCTTTGACTAAGTCCAGCAATGTCTCTATCATGGCATTCATCTTTACCACGGATTTTTCGACTACATCTAAAGTTTCTTGATATCCTTGTAGCGTTTTGTCTTCCCCATCATTAAGTAAATCTATATTGGTTTTGATAGCAGTCAGAGGGGTCTTAAGCTCATGGGCTACTCTTGCATTAAATCGCTTTTGGGATATAAAAACATTGTTTAACTTGGCTATCATCTGATTAAAGGAGAAAGCAAGCTCTTGAATCTCATCATGGGGACCTTGTACTTCTAGATGAGTCGACCAATTGGTCTCATTTATCGTCTGCACCTGATGACTTAAGGCTTGTACAGGCTTTAAGGCTTGGTTTGCAATGATGTACGCAGTTACCCCACCTACGCAGATAATCACAATGAGTAGGAAGATTGAGTCCATGTAGATGGTCGCTGCTGCCCCTTGCATCACCCCTTCATATGCTGCCATCGTTGGCTGTGACATTGTGATGCCACCTCCATTCACACTCTCGGTCTGCGCCATGTCCATAATAGTCGTTGTTGTACTCGGAAGTGTCCTCCCTACATTAAAATTCATAGCTACTACGATGGCTATGCTTGATAAGGTCAGTAAACAAATGGTTAATAAGGTGAAGCGCCATTTCAGCGTTAACTTAAGCTTCTTCATTTGGCCCCTCCAAATAAATACCCTGCACCTTTAATAGTGGTAATCATATCTTCTCTACCAGTGGCAGCGATAAGTTTTTTTCGTAGGGAATAAATGTGAACCCTGACAACTTTCGTAAAAGGATCTGCATGATCATTCCACACATGTTCAAATAATTCCTCACTACTCACCGCTCTCCCTTTGTTTTGGATGAGGTATTTTAATATGGTATACTCCTTCAACGTAAGGGGGATACCTTCTCCTTCATACTGTACTTCGAGTGTTGCTAAGTTAAGCTCTAGTCCATCTTCTTTTAATGTATTGGGCGCACTAATAAACGTACGTCGTAGTAGACTACGTATACGCGCTTTTAACTCTTTAAAGTCAAAAGGTTTCACCAGATAATCGTTGGCACCTAAGTCTAGCCCTTTAATCCTGTCATCTACCTCCCGATTGGCTGATACGATCATGACCCTTGTCTCTGCATTTTTTTCTCTCAGCTGCTCTAAGACAGAAAAGCCATCTATTCCAGGTAGATTAATATCCAGTACGATTAAATCATAAGGATTGGCATGAATGAGCTCGATGGCTTCCTCACCATCCTCTGTAGTATCTACAGCATAGCCTTCTCTTTTTAATCCTTTTTCTAATGCTTCTAATATACTTTCTTCATCTTCTACAATTAATAATCGCATAAAAAAACTTCCTTTTCTATAGCAAATGCTGGTTACATTAATCATGATTAGTGTAACCAGCATTCTCTTCTCATATTTCTTTATTCGTTAATCGCTTCCTGACTTGCTTCTTGGCTAGGTGTCGTAGCAGTAGCTGTTTCAAGTGCTTGCTCATAAGCTGCTTGCTCTTCTTCAGTCGCTTCTGTCGCTGCTACCGTTTCTGTTGCTGCCACCATCTCTGTTGCTTCTCCCGCTTTTTCTTCTGCTTCTGCATTTGTTCCATCTACCGCTGTTGCTTGTGTTGTTGCTGTTGCTTTTATTTCTTTTTCTTGTTGTGAAGTACTTTGTGTTGCAAACACAGTTCCCCCTCCTACTAATAATGTTGCCATTAAAGCTAATGCACCTACCTGTAATTTTTTCATTGTATTGCCTCCTATGGAATGTTATTCAACTGTTGTTTGCAGTTGTTCGTTTCTATGAGTGTATACTACCATAGGCAATGTAAAATTACGGTTAAGTTTGGGAAGCAGTTATCTATTTTTTATTGCTAACCCCTTTAAGAAGTTTCTGATATAGCGGTCACCACATTCTTTGTAGTTTTTGTGCCCTTCTTTTCTAAGTACGGCACTTAACTCCCCTTTTGAGATGACCACGCCACCTGCTTGTAAAATATCTAGGATATCTTCACTCGTAAGTGCTAAGGCGATTTTTAACTTCTTTAAGAAGATGTTATTCACACTTTTATTATTGGTTATGATGTGGGTTGGTGGCGCTTCTTGTCCTTCCCTTACCTCTTGCTTACCTCTTTTGAAGATGATGAGCCCGTTTAGGAATGACTCAAGGGTATAGTTATCACAAGGTGTATTGCTTTCTTCTACGTACTTCATTACGTCATTTTCGTCTTTTGATTTGATGAGTAGTTTTCTCACTTCTTCTTGTGAAACGTCTACGCCACCTAGCTTAAAGATCTCTATCATCTGTGTGTCTCTTAGATCTAAGGCATATCTTAGTCTAATCAGTCTATCATTATTATCCATCTATCTATTCTCCATTTTCTTATACGCTAGTTGTTCTTATATCCCAAAGATACCTTCTTTGCCATTTGCAAGTTTGATAAAAGTACCGCCTGTCTTTGCATCTTTTTTAATTTCTAAAACTGCACCACATTCTTTAATTTTCGCGATGACTTTAGGATCTTTGAAAGCCTTGTCATCTAGTTCATCTTCTAACTCTAGAAAATCTGAAGCTGTGAAATCCTTTAGTTTTTTATCTAATTCATATTCCATATCTTGTAATTGCTCCATAAAAGCTTTAAATTGGTTCATTTTTCTTTTCCTTTTCTCGTATGAGTCTGTTCATCCTTATTTTGCACAATATGACTGTTATTATAGGAGGTTACAGGCGATTTTTCAAGCAAAACCTTCTCTCTTATGTTTTATTCTTCTTGTAGCTTCTTCTATATCATTTATGTTAACATAGTAACTGACTAATCATACTATGCTATAAAAAGAAAGGGAATTTATGAAAAACCAAAAGAATCAAGGTAATCCGTTTGCATTGTTACCTCTAGGGGTATTCCTTGTGTTATTCCTAGGTGTGGGCATTGCGACGAAAGACTTTTACAAAATGCCTGTACTTGTGGCATTTATTACCGCAACAGCTGTGGCGCTTATGTTCAATCGCAAAGAACCACTGAGCAAGAAAATCGAAATCTTCTGTGAGGGAGCAGGGCATCCTGATATTATGATGATGTGTATCATCTTTATCTTAGCAGGTGCCTTTGCACAAGTAGCCAAAGTAATGGGTGGGGTAGAAGCTACTGTTAACCTCAGCTTAACTTTTATTCCTCCACAATTTTTACTAGGCGGTTTATTCCTCATTGCTTGCTTTATTTCTTTATCTATGGGGACATCTGTAGGGACCATTACAGCTTTAGCACCTATCGGACTTGGTATCGCTGAGACTACTGGGATGCCTATTCCTCTAGTGATTGGTGCCATTATCGGTGGCGGGATGTTTGGCGATAATTTATCTATGATTTCAGATACTACCATTACAGCCACACGTACACAAGGCTGTGAACTTCGCGATAAATTTAAGATTAATCTACTTATCGTCCTTCCAGCAGCACTTATTACGGTCATCCTCTTAACCTTTTTATCTGCTAACTACCAGCAAGGCTTTGACCAAGTATACACTTTCGAATGGATCAAGGTACTTCCTTATGTGGCTGTTCTTATAGGTGCCCTTGCTGGTGTCAATGTGTTTATCCTTCTAGCAGGTGGTACACTCTTTGCGGGCATCGTAGGGGTGGCTACTGGTACCATTGATATTTTCACGGCTCTTGATGCCACCTCAAACGGGATGATTGGCATGGCTGAAATCGTGATTTTATCCATCATCATCGGTGGTACATTAGAACTTATCAAGCGTAATGGCGGTATCGACTACCTCTTAGGCTTTATCAAAAGTCGTATCCGCACAAAGAAAGGGGCCGAGTTCGGTATCGCAGCGCTTGTCAGCCTCGTGGATATGTGTACCGCAAACAATACCATTGCTATCGTTATCGCTGGCCCACTTGCCAAAAATATCGCTAGTGAATATGATATTGACCCTAGAAGAACTGCCAGTATCTTAGATATTTTTGCTGCAACCATTCAAGGGATTATTCCTTATGGTGCACAGCTTCTTATCGCTGCTGGCCTTGTAGGTGTCTCTCCTATGGAGATTCTAGGCTACTTGCACTATCCTCTCTTAATGGGACTTTGTGGTATCCTTGCTATTGCGATAGGTTTCCCACGCTTTAGAAGACCATAACGTTAAAGGTCCCCCTTGAACTAAGTTCGTGGGGGACCTTTTGTTTCTACTTCATTAAAATTTGAATATGCCCTAATGCTTTTTCTTTCTGATCTATGCCTACTCTAGTGATGACATAAATTTCATAGAAGTCTCCTTTCACCTTGATATCATGGTTTTCTATATATGCCTGAAGTTTTCTATAATACTTGCTGGTATCTGTATAGTCATCATCAAAATTAATGGTTACATAGGCCCCTTCTTTTAAGGTAATCATCTTATTCTCATCGATAAGTGTGGTATCTGGAATGCTAATCATCATATTATCATAGGTCAATTCACTATCTTGTTTGAAGCTTTCATAGGAGGTTGCAAATCCAAGTTCCCTATTGGTCGTGCCATATTTTTTTTCGATATCTCCTAATGTCTTCGCCAAATTAATCTCGAATTCTTCTGTGTATCTTTTGGTATTACTGTACTTTATAAATTTTCTTTCTTTGTTATGTCTTATAAAAACATCTCCTATCCCTTCTTCCAGTAAGCTTTCAATTCTATCTTGCAGAAAAGATATATTACTCTTGATGGCCTCTAACTCTTCTATCTTCGCTGTGATTATCTCTTTTTGCTTGCTTATAACGTGCAAGATAGAGTCTGGTTCTGTATAATCTGATAAAAGTATTTTGATTTCATCTAGCGAAAGACCCATGGCCTTACACTGTTTGATAAAATCTAAAATAATAAAATGTTTCACTGAGTAGTAACGATAATTGCTTTTTTCATCCACATAGGCTGGCTTTAAAATCCCTTTTTTATCGTAGAGTCTTAAGGCTTGTACCGAAACATTATGTAGTTTAGAGACTTCTCCTATTGAAAACCTTCTATCCATCGCCTATCATCTCCTTTTCATTATTTCTATATGGCAAAAAAGCTATGTTTAGCGTTTGCTAAACATAGCTTTTTACGTATCTTATGACTTTATGCACTTATTGGTTGTTCAATAACTTTATAGGTCGTTGTTTTCACATTCGCTACTGCTTTTATTGTCATAAAGGTAAGTATTTCTGCTACCAAACTACCTGCCCAGATTCCATTGGCACCGAATATTTTGTACAGTACAAATAAACACACTGGCAAGTAAATGATTGATCTTAAAAGGCAGCTTAGGTTCGAATACTTCGGTCTTTCTAAAGCTTGGAAATACACAAGGGTATTAAGATTTAGCCCTACTGCAAAGTAGCTTAAACTAGAAATTCTAAGGGCTGTATACGCAAGATCTGCAATCACAGTGTCTGTGGTAAAGATGCCTATAATCTTAGGTCCCAATACAAAGCTTATGATAACAAATAAAGTAGTTATCACAACTGATGACACACACGTAATCTTGAAGAATCCTAGCATCTTTGTCTTATCTTTTCTTCCATAATTATAGCTGATAAGTGGTTGTACGCCAAGTGTTAGTCCGTATAGTACCATATACGTATTGGTCGTAATGTAGTTTAGGATACTGTAAGCTGAAATTCCCATCTCTCCAATATATTTGACGATCATAATATTGTGTAATAATACAATCACCGAATAACTGGCTTGTGCGAAGAAAGAAGGGAAGCCTATGCGCGAGAACTCTTTTAAGTCACTTACATTAATCTTAACTTTACCGAAGGTGAGATACCCCTTCTTCATGATGAAATGTGGTAAAAGTACGGATACGGTTACTATCTGACCAAGACCAGTAGCGATTGCCGCACCTTTGATACCTAGTCCTAATTCAAAGATGAAGATATAGTCTAGTACGATATTCGTTAATGCTCCTGCTATTGTTGAGATCATCGCAAGCTTTGGCTTGCCATCATTTCTTACGAAGCTACTGAGTACAATCCCTATAAGGTTGGGAATGCAAAAGATAGCATAAAATCTTAAATACTCTACTGCAAGGCCTTTCAAATTATCTGTCGCCCCAAGTAATGTGACGATTTGTTCTGTAAACACGATACATCCAATACTTAGGATACCGCTTACAATAAGCAAGAACTTAAATACTTGTCTAAAGATACTAACCGCTCGATCTATATTTTCTGCCCCTATGTTTTTTGATACCAATGATCCGCCACCGATGGCAAACATAGATGCTAGTCCAAAGAGTAAAACTGTAAATGGCAATACAATATTCACAGCTGCCAACGCCATATCGCCAACACCTTGGCCTACAAAGATGCCATCTATAACTGTATAGAGGGATGATATAAACATTGCAAGGGCAGAGGGAACTGCATATTTAAAAAATTCTTTTGTCATAATTGAAATTCTCCCAGTTGATTTTTTCACGATAGTTTATATCATAAACTCTATTATAGGTATAGAGTCAACAAGTTCTTTTATTTTTATCACGGTTGCCCTTTTTCTTTCATATATAGATAGTAATCTCTCCTATACTAAGGTGATTTCCATGAAGCGTGCCATCGTAACTTTTGTAGATGCAAACCCTAACTTAATCAAACAATTTCTTGCACTCTATCA
>JBOFIT010000105.1:0-7565 GCA_051650305.1 Cellulosilyticaceae bacterium | reverse complement strand
TATCACGTCTTTAAAGATAAAACGAATGGGGGAAGTGACGATGGGGATTTGGGATAAATACGAAAATATTTATGAGAAGTTATGGGTACAGAAGGTATCGTTAGGGCCTACGCGTAAAGGCATCTTAAATGTGCTTGGTAAACTAGAAGGGATTAGAAGTCTTCTCGATATGGGATGTGGCACAGGACAATTACTAGAGGAGATTCAGGAGCAGCATCCAGACTTACAATTAATGGGGGTTGAACCATCTGCAATGGCAAATAAAGTAGGGGAGCGTGGGATACCTATTAAGAAGGCATCGATCGCTACGCTAAGAGGACGTACATTGTATGATGTGATTGTATGCACCCATTCTTTCCCGTATTATCAGCAGAAGGAGATAGCCATACATAAGCTTGCTACCATGACCAATGAAGGTGGCTACTTACTAATCGCCAATGCCATAACAGATACTTGGTACGACAAGGTAGGGCTTTTCTTTGTGAAGCTTACCACATCTAAGGCGATGTATCCAAGTGAGGTACAGATGCGTCAGTATCTGGAGGAAGACTATGAAGTAGTAGAAGTCATCAAGATTAACAAGTGGTATATCCCTACCATTAAGCTTTTTGTGGCAAGAAAGAAGGGTATATAGATGAAGGTATTACTACTAAGGCCTAAGCCACATAAGGATACCATAGGTTTACAACACGTAATGATTTGTGAACCGTTGGAACTGGAGTATATAGGTGGCTATCTAAAAGACCAACATGAGGTAGTCATCTATGATATGATTATCGAAAAATTAGACTTACAAACTATACTAGAAAAAGAGAAGCCACAGCTTGTAGGGATGACGGGGTATATTTCTCATGTAGGCATCATCAAGGACTATGCAAGAGAGATTAAGGCTTGGTCACAGGAGGTCATCACAGTTGTAGGAGGCATACACGCAGAAGTACTACCAGAAGACTATGAAAGTCCTTTTATTGACCATATCTTAGCAGCTAATGGACTAAAAAACATCAAGCGTATTGCAGATGGTGAGGTACTAGAAAAGATTATACGAGAAACGAAGGAAAGATGCTTCGATTATCCGCATCCGGATAGAAGTCTTATCAGTCGGTACAAGAAACACTATTACTATATGTTTCATAACCCATGTAGCCTGATCAAGACGTCTTTTGGTTGTCCGTATAGTTGTGCCTTTTGTTTTTGTAAGGAAATTACGGATGGGCATTACTTTACAAGAACATTAGAGGACATCATCGAAGAAATTAAAACCATACAAGATGAGGAAGTGTATATCGTAGATGATGACTTTTTGTTTAATGCTACAAGGCTTAGAGAATGGGCGAGACGCCTGAAGGAAGAAGGCATACAGAAAAAGTACTTAGTCTATGGAAGGGCAGATTTTATCGCAAGCAATGAAGAACTGATGGCGGAATTAAAGGAAGTAGGACTACGTGCAGTTATTGTAGGATTAGAATCATACTCTGATGAAGAACTTGACCAGTACAATAAGAAAAGCTCTACGCCTACTAGCAAAAAAGCATTAGAAATACTTAAAAAATATGATATCGAATGCTATGGCACCTTTATATTAGGCCTGGACTGGGATAAGCAGGACTTTAAAAACTTATATAACTTCATCAAGGAGATAGGCATACAGTTTATTAACTTGCAACCTATAACACCGATGCCAAAGACTGTATTGTACGACCAGTATAAGGAGCAGCTTATCGTCGAGCGAGACGCTTATCATAAATGGGACATGGCACACTTAGTGGTGGCACCCAGTAAGCTTAGTATCAGACAGTATTATTGGGAAGTAGTCAAGCTTTATTACCGCATCACCGTAAGACCGGAGATGGTGGTACGTGCTTTAAGAAAATATCCATTGTGGGAAAATATCAAGCTGACTATAGGTGCTAATCGTGTGATGTGGCAGTATATCGTACGTATTATAAAGGGGGAGCCATGAGAGAGAAAATACTTATTATTCAACCATCGCCTTATGACAGTAGGGGGCAAGTTATTAAGAAAAGTAGGCTTTATTTTGTAGGGTTAGCACTTCCACTACTGGCAGCCCTTACACCAGACAACTATGATGTGGAGCTGATTTATGAGACCATAGAAGAGATACCATGGGATACAGATGCTACCATTGTGGGCATATCCTCTATGGGACATGGCGTCCATCGTACCATTGATATAGCCAAGCGGTTCAAGGCTATGGGGAAGACGGTAGTGCTTGGAGGTTATATGGTAAGCCTGCTACCAGAAGAGGCCACCAAGTATTGTGATGCCGTTTTTGTAGGCGACTCAGAAGAGACGTGGGGGGAGTTCTTTAAGGATTATGAAGCAGGATGCATCAAGCCCATCTATAAGAAGAAACTGGAATCCTACCATCCACCTCTACCACGCTATGATTTAGTAGTAGGAAAGAAGATAGGTAATTTCTTGCCTGTCCAAGCGGGACGTGGGTGTGTGAATACCTGCTCATTTTGTTCGGTAGCATGTCTTTATGAGTCGAGGTATCTGAAGCGACCAGTAGATGAAGTGGTGAGAGATATTCGTGCCGTTCGTGAGCTGGGCTTTAAGCAGTTCTTGCTACTGGATGATAATATCTTTGCAGATAAGGCATACATTACAGAACTGTGCGAAAAGATACGACCACTCAAAATGAAGTGGACGACACAATGTACAGTGACTATTGGAGATGATAAGGAATTACTTGATCTGATAGCCAAAAGCGGATGTATGGCACTTTCTTTTGGGATAGAGAGCATTAGCCAAGAAAGTTTGGATACGATGGATAAAGTATGGGCAAGAGTTGAAGACTATGAACGATTACTCACCAATATTCGTAAAGCAGGCATAGACCTTTCTACGGAGATGGTGGTAGGTGCAGATGGGGATACGATTCAGTCTATTCGTGATACGGCAGCATTCGTAGAGCGAATGAAAATCGTCGTACCAAGGTTTTATATACTGACGCCTATTCCAGGTACGGCCTTTTACCATCAGATGAAAGCTGAAGATCGTATTTACAATCCGGATATGTATAGTTATAATGCAGCTGAGGCAGTGCATTATCCGAAGCATATGACACCACAGGAGTTGACCGAAGAATACTGGGCACTTTACAACAAAGTATTCGCCTATAAAAGTATCCTTAAAAGGACAATAGGTCATAGAGGTTTCTTAGAAAGACCACACAGAGGGCTTTTCTACCTTTATATTAATTTATTTTATAGATATCAAATCAAAAGGGGTATCACACCGAATATTATTTAACACGACTTGAATGATAGAAGCAGAGAAAAGAGGAATAACGATGAAAAATTGGCAGACAGGCGCAGTAGGTAAGAAGTTTATCGCATCTTATAGTGGAGGAAAAGACAGTTCTTTAGCTTTGTATAAAGCGATGCAAGAAGGAGAATTGGTAGGGATTATCTCGATGATGGAAGAAGAAGGTAAGAGGTCTAGATCCCATGGGCTATCTGAACGTCTACTACAAGCACAGGCAGAAGCTATCGGCACCACACTTCATATAGGATGTGCAAGCTGGGAAGGTTATGAAGAAGTGTTTGTAGGTTTATTGAAGGATGCAAAGGCTAAAGGGGCAGAAGTACTTGTGACAGGCGATATCGATGTACCGACCCATGAGTGTTGGCATGAGCGCGTGACAGATAGCGTCGGCTTAGGTCTTGGTATGCCATTATGGGAGATGGGCCATAGAGAGGTTGTGGATCAATTCGTAGAGCTTGGATTTGTGACTAAGATTGTGACCATCAATCTTAATAAAGGGATGAAAGAAGAAGACTTAGGGCGTGTCCTTACAAAAGCGTATATCGAAGAACTAGAAGCAAGAGGTGTAGATCCGTGTGGAGAGGCTGGAGAATTCCATACCACAGTTATTGATGGACCTTTATTTAAGACACCAATCCCTATTGAAGAGGGTGCTGTTACAAGACGAGGCGAATACATGTATTTAGAACTTTTGTTAAAATAAAAACAATTATAGACAACGGGTTGTAGAGTGACTATAATTGTGAGAGGCCTAAAAGATAGAGAAGGCCTCGAACAGAGAGAATGTGTAGAATGATTGACATCAGCAAAGGCTATACCCCGAAATGATAGTCTTTAGCATTGCGACATAAGATATATGCATAAGATAATATAGAGAAAAATAAATTACCCCTTATTACAGTATAAACGGACAAATTATAATATATATCTAATAAGCAATAAAGAAGTAAAATTAAATACACGATAAATGATGAGAAGACACTAACTACCCGACAGTGTCTTCTTTTTTTGTAAAAGAAAATATTGTCTGATAGCGCGTGTAGACATGAAAATTTGTCAATTCGTACAGACTATGATAGTATAGACCATGCATAACGTAAAAAATAATATAAAATAAGTACTAGCGATTACTAGGAGGATTATAAAATGGAACATTTACCAAACTGCCCAAAATGTGGTTCAGAATACACTTATGAAGATGGAAGCTTATATGTATGCCCAGAGTGTGCACATGAGTGGAGTCAATCAGCAGAAGCTTCGGAAGACGAAAATGTAATTAAAGATGTAAATGGTAACGTCCTACAAGACGGCGACAGCGTAACAGTTGTTAAAGACCTAAAAGTAAAAGGTAGTTCATCTTCTATCAAAATCGGTACAAAAGTAAAGAATATCCGTCTGATTTATGATGCACAAGATGGTCATGATATCGACTGTAAAATCGATGGCTTTGGTGCGATGAAGCTTAAGTCTTCAGTAGTAAAAAAAGCATAATACAATAAAAAGCATTGCAATCTACCTCATGAGGGGAGAGTGCAATGCTTTTTTAAGTTTTTAAAGGATAAAAATAAGCGCTAAGATAGCTACGCCAACAGCCTTAACAATAGCCATTGTTTTTTGTTTTTTCACATCTTCTAGAATCTGATCTTCAGATTTGACAGAAAGAAGCGAAGTCTTACCTGCTTGATGTGCCTTACCAAAATAAAGCTCATTACCCATTTTGTAGAGTTCGCCAAGGATATACAGTGGTTGAGATTCTCTTAGGATAGATTCTTTTAATCTAAAACCAAGGAAGTCAGAGCCACCACGGAAGTCCGTAAAGTGGGTACGTGCAAACTGCGAATTTTTTTGTTCGAAGCGGTCACATCCTTGTGTGAGTTCCACATGACTATCAAAACTTTGAAGGTCTAGATAGATAGGTGTACTCACACTATTATCTTTGATCCATAAAGGAGTGGAACTAGCATCACTAGCGAGCTCGTGCTCAACCTTTACAGTACGTGTGTGACGCTTGTTATTGCTATCATATGTAACTTTTGTTTCTTGGGTCACAGAGAAACATTCATTGGTATAGTAAACGACGTTTTGCCCACTAAAAGGAGCAGTAATGGAACGGTCGCTATGAGCCGTTACTTTGATTTCTGCATAGTGGCGATAATTAGGATCGCTAAAAGACATATCGTTTAAAATATCAATCGCATCTTTTAGGGAAGAGGTTTGCATATAACTAATATCTAAGCTTTTTTCATCAGCTTTTTTGAAGGCATAGAAGACATAGCCCCCACAGCCTACTAGGACAACAAGAAAAATAAGTATATTCATTTTAGCACCTCTTAGTTTGTAGAATCAGTATTCATTTCTTGCATTAAACGTGCAAATTCAGCATCAACAGCACTGCTTTTTTCAAGTTCTTTGAACTCATCTTTGGCAAAAGTTGTATCACCAGAGATATCACTGAAAGCTTGGGCTTGAGCTTCTTTTTCTTCGATTTTGCGTTCCATTTTTTCAAGTTTAGAGAAGGCGCTAGAGCTGTCTGTACCACTAATAGCTTGAGCAATGTCTTTTTGAGCTTCTGCAGTACGTGCACGAGCGATGAGGATATTTTGTTGAGAACGTGCTTCTTCGAGTTTTGCACGAAGTGTTTCTACGCGTGAGCGGAGTTCTACAACTTGGCTGTGCATTGTATCGTATGAAGTCTGGAATGCACTGATGTTTTGGTCGGCAGATACTTTGCCTTCAAGAGCTTTTTTAGCAAGCTCTTGATTGCCAGCTTTAAGTGCCATTTTTGCTTTTTCTTCCCACTCAGCTGATGTAGCTTTTGCTTTTTCTAACGTATTGAGCGCAGCTTTCTCACTTGCCATTGCTTGCCCAAGTGCTTGTGTAGCTTGTGTTACTTGTTTCTCCATATCAATGATAGATTGTTTGATCATTTTTTCAGGATCTTCAGCTTTGTCTAACATATCATTTACATTTGCTTTAAATAAATCTCCGATTCTTCCAAAAATAGACATACTTCATACACTCCTTTGATTATCATTTAATTTTTCTTTTTAGGGGGAAATAATCCTTTGGTCATAAGGCCTAGACCAGCCAAGACAGAACCGAACATAAGGATATAGTTATAGAGACTAGTACTTCTAAAAACAATCCTCACACTCATGATGATGGTAAGTAAAATGATAGCAACACCTAAGAAAACGACGAACTTTCCGAGGAAGGAATCAGAATTATAAAACAAGATACCTATACCTACGAGAAGTGGAACCGTCACAAGACCACTAGGCACAGAAAAAGACCCCATATGCCATGTGTACCAACTAGCAGTGACAGATGTTGTTTGAAAAATCATATACACACCTAATGCAGTTAAAACTAAGCCAAAGAGAAAGTATTTTAAACTACTACTATTTGACAAGCTACTATCAGATGGTTGTTTTTTTGAAGAACTATCCATTAAATACCTCCTAAAGATAAAAGATTTAGATAATTATATAATAACATTAAAATTCTAATATTATCAAGCGATACAGCTAAAAATAATAAAGCATACCAATAAAAAAGGAGCCATGACTAAATAGTCATAACTCCACCTACGCGAGCAAGGTAGGCCTCATGTTTTTTATAATCCGTATCGTACATACCTACTTTACGCCAGAAAGAGCGGTCATGATTCAAGTGAAGTAAGTGGCAAAGCTCATGGATGATGACGTAATCAATGACTGAAGGTGGTGCCATAGACAGTCGGTAGTTGAAAGTCAATTCCTTGTGATTGTTACATGTTCCCCAAGTACGAGGTGAGTCTACAATCGTCGTACTTTTGGCTTTGACTCCCATGAGTTTTTCCATACGTTTAAGATTTTGCTTGATATAAACTTTTGTCTGAGCGGTATAGAATTTTTTCAGAGCTTCCTGAATGGCATCTTCACCCTCAGGGACTTCCGGTAGAAGTTGATTTAAGGTACAAGCCTTCCCTAGATAAAGAAAATGTGCTTCTTCATCATAGGATTTATCACGATGAATGGTTTTTCGGCTATTACGCTGCTTTTCATCTTCTAATAAAGTTTTTTTCTGAGAAGTGACAAAATCGAGTACTTCTTCTTCAGTGCTTTTAGAAGGTGCTTTTACGGTGATATGGCCTTCAGGGCTTATGTGTAAGTAGAATTTCTTACGCTTTGAATATTCTACATTAAAAACAAAAGTTTGATTCTCTAAGGTTAGTTGCATACTATGTCTCCAATCTGTAGGGGCTAGTAGCACTAGTATACCATATTATT
>JBOFIT010000104.1:0-3354 GCA_051650305.1 Cellulosilyticaceae bacterium | reverse complement strand
CCCATGTAGAAGCACAGATTGATAAGCATCTAAAAGACCTCCAAATGCCTCATGCAACCTTTAAAATCGCAGTGACACCCCTTCAAGAACTCGGTAAGCGTGGTGGGGATGACGTAGAGTTCCTCATTCGTACCAACTTAGGTGAGGATATGCATCCACTGTGTAAGATTGCTTCAGGTGGAGAGATTTCACGTGTGATGCTAGCGATTAAAACAGTGGTGGTATTAGGTGATACCATCGAGACTGTCATTTTTGACGAGATTGATACAGGTATTAGTGGTTTAGCAGCACAAAGGGTAGCAGAGAAGCTAGGGATGATCTCAAGGGGACGACAAGTTATTTGTATTACCCATTTACCACAAATTGCAGCCATGGGCGATACCAATTACCTCATAGAGAAGCATACACATGATAATCAAACGACCACACACTTAACGAAATTAGAAGACGAGGGCATTCATCAAGAACTCTGTCGTCTAATGGGCGGTATACTCACAGAAAATACATTACAAAGTGCAAAAGAAATTAAAGCACTCACACAAGACTATAAAGCAAGCATTCAGTAATGGATGCTTGCTTTTTGTAAATTATACCTACGGTTAGTAGGCCATTCATCTGAATAATTGTATTCTAAAAAGGAAAATTTAAAAGTATGACACCAAAAGAGTACAGACAGGATGTGGCTAGATGAGACAAATAAAAAAGACATTCAAGTATCTAATCGTAATAAGTATCATCATGATCATAAGTAGTCCGCTACTTATTGGTTATTATATAGTGCCAAATGAAATCAAGGTGGTAGCAGGTAAGGAAAATACCGTTGATTTCAATGTGCCTTTCTCGGAGCCTTTGTATGTAAAGTCTGATCAAGTAGGCTATGATGAAATGACGGTTTCGCTGATGGGCATTGTGCCTCTTAAGACAGTCAGTGTGGAAGTACTACCGGGAAAAGAAGTGATCCCTTCAGGGGAGGTTATCGGCGTACGGTTAGTTTCAGACGGGGTTTATGTACTGGGTACAAGTGAAGTAGAGACAACAGAAGGAACGTGTAATCCATGCAAAGACATGGTTAAAAAAGGTGATATCATTCATGCGTTAAATGATACACCCTTAGATTCAAAAGAGCATTTCAAAGCACTAATCGAGGAAAATGGTAAGGAAAAAATGCATCTGTCCATTGAGCGTAAAGATGAAAATTTAGAGGTAGAAGTATCACCCGTGTATTCAGCCAATGAAAACACGTATAAACTAGGTGTGTGGGTGAAAGACGGGACCCAAGGCATCGGGACAGTAACCTATGTGGACCCAGAAGATAATACTTTTGGGGCACTAGGGCATGGCATTACAGAAAGCGAAATCAAAAAACTCATTCCCATTAAGGAAGCAAGTATTACCAAGACCCAGCTTACATCCATTACTAAAGGGATGATTGGGACACCAGGTCAATTAAGTGGCACTATTGAAGGCGGTAAGAAAAATATACTAGGTGAAGTAAGTGCCAATACTCACTTAGGGATTTATGGCACATTAAACGAAAAAGGCAAAGGGTATTTAAAAGGTGAGAAAATCCCTATTGCCTTTCAGCATGAAGTCCATGAAGGTGATGCGAGCATTTTACTTCATTTAACAGGAGATGCCGTAGAAGAATATACAATTGAAATTCAAAAAGTTACAAAATATACAAGTGAGCCAACCAAAGGAATGGTCATCAAAATCACTGATCCGAAGCTTTTAAAGCTCACTAGTGGCATTGTACAAGGTATGAGTGGAAGTCCTATCCTACAAGATGGTAAGTTAATAGGTGCCATTACTCATGTTTTTGTGCAAGACCCTACAAAAGGTTATGGCATATTTATTGAAAATATGCTTAATAATGAGTTGAAATAGAAGAAAGTGTAAAAAAAACGACAATTTACAAAAAATGGTATTGATTAAAAACTTTGAATTCGGTATAATCATGTTAGGGTTTAGAAAAGCAAGAATACAAGAACGAGCCAGGGGGGAACGGTATTGCTAAGTCAAACAATAAAGATTGTATTAGCCGATGATAATAAAGATTTCAGTGAAATCTTACAAGAATTTTTAAACAAACAAAATGACATGGAAGTACTAGGTGTTGCAGGAAACGGTACAGAAGCATGTAAATTGGTGGAAGAATTATGTCCAGATGTTCTTATTCTTGACGTTATTATGCCTTATCTTGATGGGATTGGAGTATTAGAAAAAATGAATACCATGAGCCTTGCTAAGAAACCATTAGTAGTGATGCTTTCAGCAGTAGGACAAGATAAAATCACAGAACGTGCATTGGCATTAGGCGCGGAATACTATATCGTCAAACCATTCGATATGGAGACTCTTATTACACGTATTCGACAACTTCAAGTGATGCATGGCAGTAAAGATCAAGCACCAAGAAGCCAAGGAAACATCAGTGCAAGCGCAGCCATACTAGGTACAGCGGGAACAATGGGAAGCGCACGCCCTAAACAACCAGTGACTCAGCACAGCCTTGAAACAGAGGTTACAAGTGTGATTCATGAAATAGGTATTCCAGCACATATCAAAGGCTACCAATACCTACGTGATGCGATTATTATGGCAATTACAGATATGGATATCCTTAACTCTATTACCAAACAACTTTATCCAAACATCGCCAAAAACTACAATACAACACCAAGCCGTGTCGAGCGTGCAATCCGCCACGCCATTGAAGTTGCGTGGTCACGTGGTAAGATGGATACTATCGATAAGTTATTTGGTTATACAGTGAACAACGGCAAAGGCAAGCCTACAAATAGTGAATTTATTGCATTAATTGCTGATAGATTAAGACTTGAAATGCAAGTGAGTTAAGTGTAGTATTTGCAATGGTTTGAGTATGATTTTAGTTAGAGAAAATAGGCCAATAAACTGTTGGAAATCGGCTATGAAACCGATAAACAGTTTTAGTTTTAACCAACAAAGTCCTTTTATTTATAGGTTGCAAAATCTATGGATAAGGGGCTTTTTTCTGCGTTAGTATTAATCAAGAAGTATATCTTAATTGTACAGTGTATATAATGCCTTTATAATAATGACAAAAGGAGGTGCTGACATGCCACAAATTAGACCAACTACTGATTTAAGAAATACAAATGAAATATCTGAGCTGTGCCAAGCTAAACAAGAGCCGAATAGTTATAGGAAATTGGCTCTAATGAGTATAGAAACGTATGAGAGCATAATGGAAGGAACAGATATAGACCATGCTATGGCTGTTGCAGAAGCAGAATATGAGAGCGGTATAGAAATACTAGATGCAAGAGCGTGCTTTTCGAGTTTGAGGAGAAAACATTTGGGATAAATAAG
>JBOFIT010000103.1:0-24173 GCA_051650305.1 Cellulosilyticaceae bacterium | reverse complement strand
ATGTAGCGTAGCATACGCGTAAAGCTCATAATCTGCCATCTTTGGTAGTAGTCCTCTGAAGCTTGGAAAAAGCTATTGAGACTGGTCGGTACGATGATAGCAAAAGGTGAGTTGTCTACGATGATGACTACCTTCCCTTCCATAATACTAGATGCTGCTTTATCTGGCCTTTCTGTAGCCTGAGTCTGAGGAAAAGGACTTTTCCAACTATCCTCTATGAGTTGCTCCACATAACCACTGTCAAATACACCGTCAATTGTATACTTGGCAAGTCTGGTCTTTACTTCCTCTACTAAGTCTTGCTTCACGATATCTTCCATATACATGATGGCAATATCTGTACGGCTTCTAGTCCCCATACTTGTCATCTCTACTTTAAGTTTAGTATCACGAATACGACGTCGTACAAGTACCGTATTGAACCTAATAGTCTCTACAAAGCCATCCCTAGGTCCACGTACCACAGCTTCTGTCTCCGGTGCACTAATACCACGAGCTGGCCAGCCTCTTGATGCGATGACCAAACTCTTCTCAGAACCTTCTACAAAGATTGCTGTATCTCCTGAAAGTACCGCCTTGACCATATCATCCATCGTTCCTACTTCTTTAATATCAAAAGTAGCTGAGAAATGGTCCATGATGAGCTGTGAAGGGCTTGCATCCACTGGAATCTGCTGACCATTTAAGTTTTTGTAGTCGACAATGCGTGATAGGAAGAAATTCTCGATAATCTCTCTATTAACCATCCCATCGATATACACGCCATAAATATTGATAGGTGTCATCGTGCCGATATTTACTTTTCGCTTGACCACATCCATACACTTATCAAAAAGTATGTCGATGTTTTTTATATTTTCCTCTAAGGATACTGCTAATGGAAGTGTAATCTTATTCTCCTTATCGTGATTTACCCCTTCTTTACTAGGACTATCCATCGGTTTCGTATAGTTCATCTTCTTCACCACCTTCTTTCCCTAGATCATAACTAAAATGCCAGCCGCTATCCCTATGACGATATAGACATAGCCGACTATTTTTGTGAATTTCGATTCTCTTTCTAAGTGACTTACAGTATCGAGAGATTTACTTTGTAAAAATGCCATATAAAGGCCTATCCCCAATATTGTAAACACCAAAGGAATCGAAAGCGCTTCTTTGAGTTGCATTAATACGCTCATACCTTACTCCTTTACATTGCCAGACATATATATCCAGTATTTCTAAGTCGTTGTAAATTTATGTATGTTTTGTCTATGAAAGAATGTTTTTTTATATTAAAATAAGTAATATATTTTACATTTTAGGAGGCTAATCATGCAATTAACTGGGGAATTACAAGAATTACAACAAGGCTTAGATGCCATCAAGAAACTTATGCCGTTTCAACTAGATGATACTGTAGCAGTACACAAGCTAGATGCTACTTCAGAACACTGTCTAGAAATTCGTCGCGGTGACATATGTACCATCTCTTATCAAAAACCACATCATTTCTTCCGTGCCTTAAGTCTCTACTTACAATTTGTAAGTGAAGATCAAGATACTTTTTCTTATAGCGAGCGAGCACTTATTCCTACTTGTGGTGCCATGATAGACGTGTCACGTAATAGTGTGTACAAGCCTGCAAAAGTAAAGGAACTTCTCGTAAAGCTATCTTTAATGGGCCACTCTACCTGTATGCTTTATACAGAAGATACTTATGAGCTACCAGGCTATCCATACTTTGGTTACTTACGTGGCGCTTATACCTTAGAAGAACTCAAAGATTTAGATGACTACGCTTATCATCTAGGTATCGAGCTTATTCCTTGCATCCAGACTTTAGCTCACCTTAAGCAGACACTTAAGTGGAACTATGGTCAAAAAATGCAAGATACTGCTGATGTGCTTCTAGTAAATGCACCTGAGACCTATGCCTTCTTAGAAGCGATGTTCTCTACCCTTAAGTCTACCTTCCGCACCAACCGTATCCATATCGGCATGGACGAAGCTTTCGACTTAGGACGTGGCAAGTCAATCGAAGCCAATGGCTTTAAGCATCACAACGAACTGATGGTTATGCACCTTGAGAAAGTAAACGAACTCCTCACTAAGTACGACCTTCAGCCTATGATGTGGGACGATATGTTCCTTCGTGGCAGTGGCCCACATGCCAACCAATTCGATCTTAATGCCACAGTAGACCCAGCCATTGCTGCAAGTGTGCCAAAGAATATGAGCCTTGTGTACTGGGACTACTATCATCTCGAAGAAGACTTCTACACCATGTCCTTCCATAAACGCAGCACCTTCAACAACCCAATTATCTTTGCCGGTGGTGTATGGAAGTGGATGGGTTATGCTCCTCACTACGACAAAACTTTCATCACCACAAACGCTGCCCTTACTGCATGTAAGAAGTACGGTATTACAGAAGTTCTCGCTACTATGTGGGGAGATGACGGGGATGAAGCACCTATCGATGTGACTATGCTAGGCCTCATCCTCTTCGCAGAACACTGCTACCATCCAGTAGTAGAAGATGCATGGTTAGAGCGACGTACCGAATGCCTCACAGGTCTTAGTGTCGAAAACTTCATGGACATCCAAGACTTAGATAAAATTCCAGGTGTACCTTCTCCAAATACAGGTTCACTGAACCCATCTAAGTACTTCCTTTACCAAGACATTTTACTAGGTGCCTTCGATTACTACGCACAGGATACTGACCTCTATGGTCACTATACCGAACTAGCTAAACGCTTTGAACGTATCGCCAAAGACTCACCTCAGTACTTCCATATGTTCGATATGTATAGCAAACTAGCCACTGTACTCTCTACTAAGGCAAACATCGGCTGCATCCTCCGTGAAGCTTACCTTGCTAACGACCGCAGTAGCCTGGAGAACCTAAGTGAAAACATCTTCCCGATGCTCACCCAAGATATCAAAGCCTTTAAAGACAGCCTTCGCACACTCTGGTACAAAGACTGCAAAGGTCATGGCTTCGAAGTACTAGATATCCGCCTCGGTGGTATCATCGCTAGATGTGAGACAGCTATCTCCCGTATCGATGCCTACTTAAACGGTTGGGTCGATCGCCTAGAAGAACTAGACGAAGAACGTCTACCATTCAAGGCACGCTACACCGATCATGATGACATCATCAATCACAATCAATACTGCACACTAGCTACCCAAAACATCTTCTCACACGGTATCTAGTCCACAGCAAAAAGGCCCGTGCTACTTTCTTAGCATGAGCCTTTTTGTTTTTTATTTGAAATTTTTATATTTTTATGTATAATATTGTTAGATTGTTAAATTTTCTTTTCAAGGGGGCTTTTCCATGAAACGTTGTCCAAGTTGTAGCTTTCCAAACAAGGATACAGATAGAACTTGCTTTAAGTGCAACACTTTACTTGACCCAGATATGATGCCAGAACTAGAATCAACTACACCGCCACCACTTTCTTCCACTAATCCAATGCAATTCTTTGCTAAAACTTCTAAACGCAGCACACTTTCTACTAAGAAAAATGTATCTGCTACCTCTCCTACACCACAGCCAACTACACTCCCTACTCCTGAGCCAACTCCAGAACTTCTAGAAGCACCTACTACTGAAGAAGTAGCAGCAACTCTCACTACTGAAACTTTCACACCTTATACCCACGTTGTATCTTCACCAGACATTTCACTAGCCGAGGTACCTGCTAGCGATGAACTTCTAAGTCAACCAACGACAGCAGTACCACCAATCTCAACACCTGAGCCAAAACTTTTAAAAGCTGCACGCATTCTTCCTAAATATAAAAGTTTTCAAGCGATTAAAACCATGCTCATTGTCATTGGTTGTCTACAAACATTAAGTATTCTTTCTGTAGGTATCTCTACACTTCTTTACATACAAGCGTACATAGGCCTTACAGCCTTTATCAATGTAGCCATCATTGGCACTCTGATTATCGTTATCTCTTGTATCGTAGCTTGTACGACTCTTGCCTTTTCATTACTTTCTTGGGCTAATGATACTGAATGTAATCAGCGTAAACAACTGGAATTACTTAATCATCTATATCATAAATAAGCACAATAAAAAGCCGAGCAGTTTAATGCTCGGCTTTTTATTGTGCACAGGATTGGCGTTCCACCAATGTTGTGGGTAAAATGATATGCTTTGTCTGACTCTTGCCATTGATACAATCAAAAAGTAATTTGATACTTTCTGTTGCCATTTGCTTTTGTGGTTGTTGAATAGTAGTAATTGCAGGATTATAGTAACGTCCGATATCCATACCATCAAATCCCATGATTGATACATCCTCTGGCACCCTACGTCCACTATCTAAAGCAGCTTTACAAGCACCTATGGCCATCACATCTGAGATAGCAAATAAACCCGTGACCTCTGGTCGCTCTTCAAACAAAGCTTTCGCCGCTTTATAAGCTTCCTCATAATTATACCCACCTACGCGTATCAAATCCTTAGCGATAGGTAGCCTGGCTTCATCGAGTGCTCTCATATATCCTAATGCACGCTTATTTCCTACCCCTGCATCATACTCATCCCCTAACATTAAGGCGATGTGCTTATGTTCTCTTTGAACAAGATACTTGGTAGCTTCATAAGCCGCATATTCATTATCAATACTCACAGTTGATATGACATCACTTGCTCCACCCACACTTTTGTCTACTGAAGTAAGAACGATACTTACGTCTAGATTTTCAAAATGCTCTGGTTTGATGCCTTCAAAATTACCACCCAAGCATATAACACCTGGAAGTCGCTTTTCTTTGATAAAGGATACTAAAACGCTCATATCATTAACATCTTTATGGTCATAGTGCTGTAAGATAACGGAATACCCATACTCATGGACACGCTCTTCAATAATCTGTAGCATTTCTGAGAAAAATGGGTTGAATACCCCTTTTACCAAAACGCCGATTTGATGATTGTTACTGCTCTTTAAGATACGTGCACTATTATTCGGTATATAATTATAAGTCTTCATTGCTTCAAGGATTTTCTCTCGTGTTTCCTTTTTGACATCTGGATGATTATTGAGCACGCGTGATACTGTACTTACACCCACACCGCAGATTCTTGCAATATCTTTAATATTCACAGCAATCCCCTCCATACTTTGCTTTTATCGTTAAAGCTTGTCTCACTGGGTCTTCGCTTCTTTGTTTTTTACGATTTGCATAATTGACTCACATTGGGTTTCAATATGTTTGGTCGCTAACTCTGATGATAAGGCTTCATCTCTATTTTTAAGGGCAGCTAGAATCTCTAGATGCTCTTCGATTACGTTGTTATGGTCTGTTTTCTTAATATAGGCGATACGATAACGGTCTACTTGCTCACGCATATTGTTAAAGAACTGACTTAACTTATCATTTCCTGTGGCATTAAAGATAGCTTCATGGAATTCGATATCCTTTTGAATCATGGTGTCAATGTCATTTTCACGGGATGCATAGTCATACTCTGTGATGATGAGTTGTAGACGTAAGAATGAACGGTCATCCATACGCTTACAAGCAAGCTTTGCTGCTAATGCTTCAAGGGCTGCACGTACTTCAAGTACATCTTTAATGTCTTTTTCTGTGAACTGTGCTACTTGTGCACCTTTTCTTGGTACCATCACGACGAGGCCTTCTAATTCCAATTTACGAATGGCTTCTCTAATAGGTGTACGACTTACGCCTAGTTTCTCACCTAATTGAGTCTCCATTAGGCGTTCACCTGGTTCTAATTCCCCTGTTAAGATGGCTTTTCTTAGGGTTTGGAATACTATATCACGAAGTGGTAAATATTCGTTAATTTTTATGTTTGCTAATTCGTCTTTCATATCTTCTCCCCTCTCCTTTGTCCTTCACAAAAGTACTTGTCACATGTACTTCTCTCAAACCAACGGTCTCTCTAAAATAATGTGCCGCTGCTATGGCTTTTTGTTTTGTTTCAAATACCCCAAATACTGTAGGCCCACTACCACTCATCATGGTTCCTGTGGCACCTTTTTGAAGCATCCCTTCTTTTATCTTTTCAATCTCTGGATGCATAGCTATCGTTACATCTTCTAGCACATTTCTCATATTGTGTACAACAAAATCCATATCTTGTGTCTGAATCGCATGAACGACTTGGTCCGTTAAAGGGTGCTCCTTAATCTCGTTCACTTTTAAAGCTTTATAAACACTAGCTGTCGATACACTGATATTTGGTTTAGCTAATAAAATGTGTGTGTAAGGCACTGACTTAAGCTTGGTAAGTTCTTCACCGATACCCTCTGCTAACGCCGTTCCTCTTAGTATACAAAATGGTACATCAGCCCCTATCTTTAAGCCCATGTCCATAAGCTGCTTCTTGGAAAACTCCGTATCAAATAACTTATTCATGCCCACAAGTACTGCAGCTGCATCACTACTGCCCCCTGCTAGCCCTGCCGCTACTGGTATACGCTTCACGATATCAATATAAATGCCACTTTCAATACCTGTTTCTTCTAGAAAGAGTTGTGCCGCCTTATACGTGATATTTCGGTCATCTTTTGGCAACCATGCTAGATTGTTGTTAATACGAATCCCAGGAGTTTTGGTCTTTTTAATTTTGATTGTGTCATAGAGATTAATAGTCTGCATGATCATCCTAAGATCATGATAGCCGTTTGGTCTTTTACCTATAACATCAAGTGTTAAATTAATTTTCCCTCTTGCTTTCAGTACAATTGTGTGCATACGCGAACTCCTTAATTGATTAATCTTATCTTATATTATACCCTCCTAGAAAAGACTTAGTCAAGAAATCTGTATTTCATGTATACAAAAAGCACATTTTAAAAAGGCTACTCAATTTGCCATTGAGTAGCCTACATTTCTCTTAGAATTTTGTCTTTTTAAGGACGATTAATTTTTGAAGTGGGCTGATATTGCCTGCTACATCCAATTCATTGATTTCAGCAATATCACCTACTGTTGTATTGAAACGCTTTGCAATATCCCAAAGTGTATCGCCTTTTCTTACTACATAAACAGTGATACTTGGGTAAGCATTCATTTCTTCTTTCACCATATCATTAGCTTCAATGCCTGTAATCGTATGTAGTTGGTCTTTTCTATAGACATCTACCACACATTCAAGCACATACTCTACCAACATATCTGTCTTATTGTAAGGTGATACGTTGATGTCTTTTGCTCTTACATCTGTCTCGATATAATTGCTCTTTGTTGCACCTGGTAAAGCAATTTCTTGGACGAAAGGTAACATATCGATGGCTTCTTCTACTTGGCTCGTTTCTTCATTACCTAAGTAGATGATTTTTGTTTCCATCATACCACGAATGATAAGCTTATCATTTTGCACTTCTTTTTCATCAATGACAGGTGTAAGCTTCACGCTGAAGATTTTATCTGCTTCAGGTGCTGCACCAGCTAAGTTCATGACTTCTTTTTTAGGCATACGGGTATTACCACGTACCACGAGGTTCATGTACTCTTCATCTTTGTTTGCCATCTCTATTTTCTTGCCTGGGCAGTAAATATCGTCTACGACTTCCTCTACTAATTTATTAAAGGTATTATACTTGCTACCAATCATGCATTCGATTTCAATGATACGGTCTTCACCGTCAAAGTCTGGCTGGATTTGTACAAAGGTTGGCTTCACTTCTAAATCACAATTCCAGTACATTTCTTCGTCATCTTTAATCACATCCAATGCTCCTGAAAATGGGATACGATGTGTAATGACTTGAAGTGGTCTTTCATCACTTTGACCTTTATAAAGTGTATTCAGTTCAATGATGCCATTATACAGGATTTCTGTGTCTGTACGTTTGATTTGTTCTTCTTTGATACTTGTGTTCATTTTAAGGATTTCGCCAATGCTATCTTTGCCTTGCATAATTGTCAGTTCGTCCTTAACCATAATGTTATCTTGACCTGACTTAGCTGGCTGCACGATATCAATAGCTTTTGTGCGTGTTTGTGCACTATTAAGTCCTTCTGTACCTGTAACGATGACTGTTTCCTTTGGTTTTGTGCTAGCTACTCTCACTTGAATGATTGACTTAACGTTGATTTTTCTTTCGTTAAGAATATTCCAGTGCATATGCTCAATGTTATAATCTAATTCTACTTTTTGACTTGGGTCGATGCCCTCAATAATGATAAAGTCTTCTAGTGGAATGCTTCCTCTCATACTATAAACTTCTTCGCCACTTTTTTCTGGTAAGTATAAGATCGTTACGTCTACTTGACCTTTATAAACCACACGATCATCTTGAACATCTACTTGGTCGATGCTCATATTGCCATCTAAGTACATCACACGCTGCATATCTGGCTTACCATCTGGTACGATAAGGTCACGTTCTTTGACAGTTTGTACTGTTTCTTGTCTTGTCATCTCGTTTAATTGAATTGGTTTCTTTATAAGCTCTACTTCTTTCCTCATGAGTTCTACTGGCATTCTCATTTCCCCCTATTCTTAACTTCTTATACAAATGTATGAGTATAGCCGATGCATTATGACTGACGCATTTAAATTGGACTAACTTTCTAATTCATATATATTCTTTACCCCTGTCCTTTATGCTTTTTTTCCGAAATTCTCCCCACTTCTCAGGATTTCTTTTTTTCTCCACCACAAAAGGAGAGGCCCCGACTTATTGGCCTCTCCTCCTTACCATATGATAGGGCATGGCATTACCTACATAATTTGCCACATTCTCTTCCATCATATCTCTATAATAAGCATCTTCAAATATAGGCTTCTCCAACTCTTCATCTAATTGCTCCTCACTCAGTTCCAATGTCTCTTCTTCGAACCTTCCGAGCTTATTTTCTCTTTGCTCCTCTTCAACACTTAGATCGCTGACAGGTCCACCTTTCCTTGCTACTCCTAGAATTTCATAGCCCCCTAAGCCCTTAAACTGGGTAATTGTATTTTTTATGGCTTGTTCAATAGGTAGTACTTGGTAGATAGGACAATACGCGATGCGTTCGACGATAAATACTGGATCTAGTGCATGGATAAGCACTCTCTTTGGAGAAGCTGCATAATCTGCGCCTGCTTCTAATAAACCCTCAAAATACGACTGACATGCTCCTGCGAATATAATCAAAGACTTGTTTGTAGAACGAGCTCTTCGTGCTTCTTGGACTGCTTCAATAAAATACTTCGAGTGTTTGTATTCATTTACATCATTAATATCTTTATAATTTTTGTTTAACGAATCATGACCTGTAAGAACAAGTATATCTGGATTGTGTTTTTGTATCAGCTCTGCGACTTTTTTAGGTTGTTGTGGCTCTGGGACACTTTCACCTACTGCTGGTACACCTAGTACTTCGTAATACTTCATACAGAGATTCAGATAAAACGTATCGCCGTCGATATGCAGTACCTTCCCTGTCTTTTGAAGAATGGGCTTTCTCGTCTCTTGCTGTGTTTTTTTCTCGGCTACAATTTTCTTCACAGTCTCTTCTATCTTTTCCATTACATGACTTTCTTTTGTGGTGAATCGCATCCCTCCCGCTAATTCTAAATCTTCCATTGGTGCATCCGCTATAATTCTAAAGGATATTCCTTTTAACTTTACGACTCCATTAGGTTTAATGTCCATTACTCTGAATAAAACGTCTCTATCGTATGAAATACGAACAACATAATCTCCGATCTGTATCATAAGGCCCTCCACTCATCACTCTCTCTCTATTTTATTAGATGATATGGAAGTCCTATTCCTCTTCTTTTATGTACCTGTACCCTTTATATCTATCCGCACACTGGGCCATGTTGGCTCTCTCTGATGTAGCAATCTTTTTCTCTGATAAAGCCATGTTTTTTTACGATGTTGTACTTTCACGAAATCTCTGTATCTATGTAATGGGATGATCACTCCCTTATTGTCTTTCTTATGATGCACGTCCTCACCATACACTTCCTTATGCCATGCCTCGTTGCCCACTGCCTGCTGTCCTCTACTTTGATGCTCTGTCACCACCTGCATAGTTACTTCCTGTACACTTGCTTCCTGTACACTTACCGTCTCTACATCTTGTCTCTCTATCTTATCAGGTTGTACCGCCTGTAGCTCTTCTTCTAAAACTTGCACCTGGTTCTTTTTATTAGTTGTAAACTTACTTAGGAATCTTCCTATCTTCCCTACTATACTCATAATCCCCTCTACAATATGTATCTTTTTCATCTCTATATCCCCTTTCACTCTGTCATTTGCATGACGTTGTTGTTGTGTGATTTGCTATGCACTCATGCTAACACAACTGTAAATACTTGGAAATATTAAAGCAAAAAATAAGACGTATCTGAAGGTCTAAACCCTTGATACGTCTCAAAAACTTTTTTCATTTTTTTGATTTTTTAACTCTCTTAAATCCCTTTTGAAGGGCTTCTACAATGACTTTAAGCAATCCAAGGAGCGATCATTTCACTCACTGCTGCCTTAATCATTGCCACTTTTTCATCTGCATCTTGGATGCTTTCTCCTTTGACACCGATATAGAACTTAATCTTAGGCTCCGTGCCAGATGGTCTGACACATACCCATGCAGCATCTGTTAGATTATAATAAAGTACATTTGACTTTGGTAAGCCTGTCTCTTCTGGTTTTTTGTAGTCCTTGCTTGCTACCACTTCGTAGGTGCCAAACGCCTGTGGTTGTTCCATACGAAGGTTCTCCATCACATTCTTGATTTTCTCTAATCCTTCGATGCCTTTTAGCGTGATAGACTGTACTTCTTCCTTATAATAGCCGTATTTTTCATAAAGTGATACAAGTCCTTCGTAAAGCGTCTTCCCTTGTGCTTTATAGTAAGCTGCCATTTCACAAGCAAGCATACATGCTACGACTGCATCTTTATCACGTGCATAAGTCCCTGCGAGGCATCCATAGCTTTCTTCAAAACCAAAAGCATACTGCTTCTCACCACTTTCTTCAAACAAACGAATTTGCTCTCCGATATATTTGAAGCCTGTAAGTACTTCCATGACCTCTGCCCCGTACGCTTCGGCCATTGGTCTAATCATCTCTGTGGTAACGATGGTCTTAATGACCACACTATTTGGTGCAAGTAAGCCTTGCTTTTGTTTTTGTGAAAGGACATACTCTGTAAGCATTGCTCCTAACATATTGCCTGTAAGTACGAGGTAATCTCCTTGTTCATTTCTTACCAGTACCCCTACGCGGTCAGCATCTGGGTCTGTCCCAAGGATGATATCTGCTTCTACTTCCTTTGCTAAATCGATGGCTAACTTAAAGGCATTCACATCTTCTGGGTTTGGACTCTTTACAGTAGAGAAATTCCCATCTGGTGCTTCTTGTTCTTTAACTACATACACATGCTTAAAGCCTACTTCACTTAATACACGACGTACAGGTACATTCCCTGTACCATGAATAGGTGTATAAACAATCTTAAAGTCATCTGCCATTTCTTTAATAAGCTCTGGGTTTAACACCTGTGCTTTAACTGCTTCAGTGTACTTATCATCAATCTCTTTACCAATGATAGTCAGTAACCCTTTGCTTTGTGCTTCTTCTTCTGACATTGTCTTAATAGTAGTGAAGTCAGTGATTTTATTTACCTCTGTGATGATCATTTCATCAAAAGGTGCAATGACTTGTGCCCCATCATTACCATATACTTTATAGCCATTATACTCAGGTGGATTATGACTTGCAGTGATAACGATTCCCGCATCACACTGAAGTTCTCTCACTGTGAATGATAAAGCTGGTACTGGTCTTAAAGTTTCAAATAAGTAAGTATGTATACCATTCGCTGCTAATACAAGTGCTGCTTCTTTGGCAAATACATCTGACATATTTCTGGAATCATAGGCGATAGCTACCTTTGGTGCTGCTATATCTTGTCCTATTATAAAGTTTGCAAGTCCTTGTGTCGCCTTACTTACGATGTATTTATTCATACGGTTTGTCCCCGCACCGATCACCCCTCTAAGACCTGCGGTACCAAATTCAAGTTCTGTGTAGAAACGATCTTCGATTTCTTTTTCTTGTGTAGCGATACCTCTTAATTCTTCTTTCGTTGCTTCATCAGCAAACGTTCCATCTAACCATTCATTATACTTTTCTCTATACCCCATACTTACACTCCTTTACTACTTAACCATTTTTTTACATTAAAATTATATATCATATATTTTAAATTTTCAATAAAAAAGCACATTTAAGTGATACTTAAACGTGCTGATTGTTTATTCATTTATTTTTGGGATGAGCATATAGAGATAACTATTTTGTGCATCACCATTGTCTAATATGATACTTGTTTCATAAGGTTCATAACCTTCTTTTTCTAAGATGACACGATATTCACCTAATGGTAAAGTCGTACTATAAGGTGTCTTTCCTTTAGATTCACCATCAATATAAACTTTAGCATCTCCTGGCTCTGTAGTGATATTCACTTTATAACCATCCTCTGCCTGAGCATTGGTCCCCTCTGAGGTTCCCTCTTCTTCAGGTGTCACGGCTAACGGTTGGAGTTGTACTTGAAGTTCCATCATAGGCTCTGTAAGTACGACTTGCTGCGTCCATGGCATGTAACCTTCTGCCTGCACTTCTACCGTATGGGTACCCATAGGTAATTGAATAACTTCATCTTTCCCATAAAGTGTGCCATCAATTTGCACTGTATACTGTAAGCCTGGATTTTGAACACTCACGCTTAACGTTGTATATGCCTTTTGAAGGTCCTCTAAGTTTAAGATAATCGTCTCACCTGCTACCACATCAATCATCTCTGTCATGACTTCATAGCCTGGTAGTTGAATCGTTACTTTATGCTGCCCTACGCTTACTGGGACAGGCTCTACCACGCTTGCTATTGGTATTTGTCTATTGATATCTATCTCTAATACACCTTCTGGGATAGGGGTACCTTCTAACTGTAAGTAACCTTGCTCCTCTAAGATACGCATACTATGAACTTGATTATCAATGCCCTTCATTTCCAGTATATCTTGATCTCCTACTTGGTAGATACTGATATTGTTACCTTCTTTATCAAGGACTACTGTATTATCTGTATATTTGTAGATATTATCCCCAATGGCGATTACTTTATTAGGGCGATCCAACTTGACGTTCTTCATATCCGTCTTTGTCCATGCCTGTATAGAATGACTAATGCTTACAAGCTTTCCACTCTTCTGATCATAGCCTAGCATAACGATGTCACCTTCTCTGAGGTTTTCCTTTGGCATTGGCTTATCATAGGCATCCTTCACCTGTGTCATGTCTTGAAGCTTCACTTGTACGCCTTGCTTTTTCTCGATGTTAAAAACAATCATCGTATCCCCATTAAGTTCTTTAATAACCCCTAGTACATCTTGACTTGTCTGCGTATTCGGTAGCCCTGTCTGCTGCCCACCTACTTGTGTCTCTCCTACTGGTTCTTTATCTAAAACCCATCTAATCCCTATGAACATTGTAATCATAAGGGTAATGAGGCCCAGTACCGCTGTTATAATCATTGATTTTACAAATAATTTATTTCCTTTCACTTGAAATCTCCTTTGTATATCTTTGACTTCTTTCCCTCATTTTACTCCTTCTACAAGAGGACGTCAAATCTAGGCTTTACAAAAATTTCTCGATTTGTTTAGCTGCTTTTAGTTGCTCTTCTTTATACGCAAGCATGTTTTCCCACTTTAATTCAAACATACTGTAATTATTTCTTCGTTTAGATGTCATGTATTTATGACAAATAGATGCAAACTTTTCTGGGAATATAAGCATGGCTTTAAGCACTTTAATTTCATCAATTGATAAAGTATTAATCTTCGTATACTCCTGCACTAAATTGTAAAGGAGTTCCATATCCCAATCATTTTTTTGCATCACTTTCGTCAGCACATTGGCCAAATCCAATAGCTGGATATTGTAACTACACGCATCAAGATGATTAATCATATAATCCCCTTGTACAAGCTTACCTACTGCATGGTAAGTGTATTCATTATGAATAACCGTTAGGTTTTTCTTTGCCTTATCGATAAGTTTTTCTGCTGTCTCTTTCGTTACAAGACCTAAAGCCATCTGCTCCAGTTCCTCATACACTTTATAATGCTCGATAAACATCATCTCAAACTTAGATTTCTGAGAGATACCACTCATATTGTTTTTCATTTTTTTAGTTTCAATATGGCGTTTTTGAAAGTATTCATAGATATTTTTCAACGCCGCATTTTCTATGTTTCTTTCGTTAGAAGCAATATGCTGAGCAGCTTTATGGAAGCGTGCTAGTATACAAATCATACCCCTTAAGTCTTCCTCTAGCTTAAAGTCAATCTCATCCACCACTCGGTAAGTCTGTAACACATATAATTTATCTTGCTGTTGCACATAAGGGCTTTGTTTTTTTGTAAGATAAATTTTTTCTATTTCATCAAATCCTTTTTGAATAAGTTGTCTATTCACTTCGTATTCAAATGCGATCTGCTCTTTAGGCATGATTACTTTTCTAAGTAAATACTGCCCTTTATTGGTATCTAAATAATAGTTGCTACGGTTATACTGCATCTTTTTGACTACCAAATCATATTGCGTAGCTAAATCATTATTAAACATTTTCATCTTTTCCCCCCTTTATGCCACCTGGTCCATGTTTCATCACTCTATGTATATGTTGTTGTCTACCAAAAAATATCTTTTTTATTTAGGTTTTGTATATTATTCGTTAATATTTATATGCTACAATGAGTACGATTAAATATTGTTTATGTATCGGGAGTAAAAATATGTACAAAAAAAGCTGGCTTATCCCTATTGTCGTACTTCTTCTTTGTAGTATCGCAATGGTGTCTTATCAAAAAAACACACAATCTGTGGCCTATGCCCACCCTCGTCAAATGGCAACACCGCCTTCTGTTCCACCTAGGCCTGCCGACATCCTTAAAGTAGAACTTTCATGGCCGCATCAAAACTTCGTTTTTGAACGCACAGAAAGCTTATGGAATATAACATCACCTTCTTATACATCGGCAGATGGCTCAGCTATTTATGATATGATTACAGCCTTCGCAACACCAGGCAACTTAACCTTTATCGCATACGCTCCTGAAGATTTATCAACTTATGGTATTCATGATTATTCTATGCAGCTTACCTTTTATGATATAAATAACCAAAAATATGAGCTCATTCAAGGCAATCAAACCACCGATGGTTCTTATTATACCTATAGCCCCATGAATGATTGCATTTATACAGTGCCTGAAAAAATTGCCCTTTTGATTTCAAAAGACTTAACCCACTGGTTTGATAAGAACTATGCTCGTTTCAATCCACAAACGACTCAAAAAATTCTCATGAGTTCCAACACTGAAAACCATGAGATCGTAGCTTCTCGTATTCATGATACAGTACGTTTTTCTTCTTCTACTTTATCTGACCAAGAAGTCACACAAATGATTGGATTCTTATCAACCACTCGCGCGACATCTTTTATTGATTCTAACGTTTCTGACGTTGTCGCTACAAATTACGGTTTTGATGAAACCGCACTACATATTGTGATTGAAGAAAACACAGGACAACGCACCGAGTTTGCCATTAGTAAAGCAAGCACTTCGCCAAATATACTTTATGTCCTAGCTTCCCCTCACAAGACCCTTCTAACCATTCCAAATATCCATGTAAAAAAATAAGGCCCTTATACAAGGACCTTATTTTTTTGCTTCAATATAGGCTAGCAGCTCTTCTTTTGTATTTCTATCAGGATGCTTCATCACATAGGTTAACGTACGTTCTAACCATTCCCCTATTCCTTTTCCCTTAGGAATACCTATCGCCATAAGGTCTTTGCCATCTATGGCAAGCATCTTTAAGTTGTAACACTCATTGTTTTCTATGATTCGTGCTTTCATTTCTCCAATAGCTTGAATGGTCTTTAACTTCTCTTCCCACTTATCTGGATTTTGTGCATAAGCATCTGCTTCACATACTTGAAGGAGCTTATCAAACAACGTAGGTCCCATCACTTTAAGTAATTCCTTAATACGTATAGGTGTGATGCGCCCTTGAATATGGAAATCATGGTACGCTACTAATGTACTTACATCATTAATCGTCTGATTATCGAAACGTAAGTCTTTCAGTATCTTCTTCGCGATATCCACCCCGCGTTTAGGATGATTATAAAAATGGTCAATGCCCTTCGCATCCGTAGTACGCGTCAAAGGCTTAGCGATATCATGCAATAACATGGTCAAGCGTAATACCAAGTCTTTTGGTGTATGTGCCATCGCCACTAAGCTGTGCTGTGCCACATTATAGATGTGATAAGGATGATTCTGCGGTGTGGTATAAGCTGGTATAAACTCTGGAATGATATACTCCAGCAATTGTAATTCATACAGTGTATCGATATAACTCACGCGGTCAGACATACAAATCTTTACGAATTCATCGCGTATACGCTCTTTACTGATATTGGCTAGAAGTGGTCTACATGCCTTGATACCAGCTATAGTATTGGCATCAATGTCAAAGCCTAACTGTGCTGCGAAGCGTACTGCACGTAAGATGCGGAGTGCATCTTCTGTGAATCTTTCTTTTGCATCCCGTACAGATTTGATACAGTGTGCCTCTATGTGTTTCTGCCCATTATAAGGATCTACGAATCCCCTTACTGGGTGGTAGGCTATGGCATTCATTGTAAAGTCTCTACGTGATAAGTCTAGTGTAATGTCTTCTACAAAGCTTACACTATCCGGTCTTCTACAATCTTTGTATTCCCCTTCTATACGATAAGTTGTCACTTCATAATGTTCCTTATCTACGATGACCGTTACCGTACCATGGGCAATCCCTGTGTCATACGTACGTTTAAAGACACTCTTTACTTGCTCTGGTGTAGCAGACGTGGTGATATCCCAGTCATTTGGCTCACGTCCCATAAGCATATCTCTTACACACCCACCAACGACATACGCCTCATACCCTTCTTTTTCTAACGCTTCTATAATAAACTGTGCATCTCTAGGGATTTTTTTATTGTACTCTTTAAGCATATCCTGCCTCCACTAACTTCTTCTAAAAAAGAGTGGCGCTATGGCCACTCTTTTTACACTTCTTTCTATTATACCCTAAATTCTTGTATTCTACAAAAACTCCATTTAACTATTACGCACTTTTGTGTAGTTCACAATCATACGTACCACTTCTTCAACGCTTAGTTTACTTGTATCAATGCATAAATCATACTGTCTCATATCATGCCACTCAGCATCAGCATAAATCCTATAATACTCTGCACGTTGTCTATCTACTTTTTTAATTTCTTTCTCGATGTTCTTTTCTGCCACAAAGCCATACTTCTCTGTGAGATTTTTGATACGATGCTCCATACTACTATATAAAAAGACACTCACGACATGTGGTTCATCTTTTAGAATTTCATTGGCACAACGTCCGATAAAGACACAAGACTCTTGCTGTGCAAGTTCTTTGATTAGGGCTGCCTGCATAATGTACAAGTCATTATTCGTAATACTGTTATAATACATCGGGATGCTCATCCCATGAAAACTTGTACCTTGATAACTAAAGGTATCCCAAAAGCTAGGTGCTTTTTCTTCAAACTGCTTTAGGTAATTCGGGGAAAGCTTCATCGCCTTTGCTGCTTCTTCTAAAATAAGTTTATCAACAAGTTTGATGCCAAGTGCCTCCGCCAGTGCTTCACCTATTAATCTTCCACCACTGCCGAATTCTCTATTAATTGTAATGTGCATACGGTTAGCCATATAATCCCCACCTTTAAATTATGATTTATATATAATATTATACTATATTTTATATTTTTTCGACAGTGTTTTGACGTTTTTTTGCAAATAAAAACTGTATACTTAAAGTATACAGCTTTCTTCACTAAAGAGTTTACGAATCTCACTAATATCACTGGTCTTACTAAGGGCTAGCATCAGTTTGATACGCGCCTTCGGTCCACGCATCTCGCCTCCCATAATCGCTCCTAAGTCAGATAATTCTTTACCGCCACCTTTGTAACCATACGACTCAAAGACACGACCTGAATTACATCTAGATACGATGACAACCACTACACCCTTTTCTAATGCATACTTCACACCTTCTAGTACTTTAAGCGGTAAGTTTCCTCTGCCCATCGCTTCTACGATGATACCTTTCGCACCTGAGTCTACCGCAAGACGAATAAAGCGGTCATCCATATCTAGCACTGCCTTTATAAGGTCTACTTGTCTTTCTACCTTACTCGTATTGACATGTTGACGGTATGCAATGTTACGATAAATGATTAAGTCATTGGTATCGATAATCCCTAACGGTCCATAAGGTGACTGGAAAGTATTGAGTGAAAGGGTATTTGTCTTTGTCACTTCTGATGCGATATTTACCTCGTTGTTAAGTACTACAAGGACACCTTTATCTACAGCTTTTGGTGAGATCGCTGTACATACAGCTGCCGCAAGATTACTAGAACCATCATACCCTAACTCCGAGCTACTTCTCATAGCCCCTACTACCACTACCGGCTTATGATGACGGATGGTAAGGTCTAGAAAATACGCAGTCTCTTCTAATGTATCTGTACCATGGGTAACGATAACCCCTGTTATATCTTCTCTATCTAACGTCTTTTTTATAGTTGACTTAAGCTCTATAAGTTTTTCAAAAGTCATGTGTGGACCTGGTATCTCTGAAAAATTCACTACCTCTATATCTGCCAAACGGTCTATATTGGCAACCATTGATAAGATTTGCTCTCCTGATAATGTTGGGATAGCAGCTCCAAGTTCTGGGTCTACTGTCATTGAGATAGTCCCACCTGTAAATATAATACACACTTTAGGCTTTTGCATAGCACGTCCTCCTTCTTACTTTTTGCCTTCTTATCATAGCTCTAAATACACTGTATTTCAAGTAGCACCTCTTTACGGTTCTTGCATACACTATTAATGACCTATTGTATCATAAGGAGGGGTATTCATGTCCACCTTCTCTTCGCCTCTTATTTTTATCCCAGGCGTTTTTGGTTGTATGAGCTCAGAAATCATTCCCAATACTGGCTCATGGCAATTCGGCTTTGCAAAGCATATGTATGTCCCCTTTATAAAACTTTTAACCACTAAAGGTTTAGTATCCTCCAAGGATTTCTTTGTCCTGTATTATGATTGGCGTAAACCTGCTAGCTACAATGTGAAAAATCACCTCATTCCTCTCCTAAAAAAAGTATCCTCTATTACAGGTAGTAAGACTTTTCATATCATCGCTCATGGTACGGGCGGCTTACTTGCTCGATACTATATCGAAAAACCTCCTTGCGACTTTCATATAAAAAAACTATTCCTTATAGGTACACCTAATGCTGGTTTTTGTTCTAGCTTTAGCTATCTATGTGGTGGCGAACTGCATATCTCCTATCGTTCATTAGACTTTATTCACCTTTATTTAAGAATGCACCTTTATAAGAATCTGCCTCCTTATGCAGTACTCCCTGACTTTCTCATACAAACTTTTCCGGCGCTTACAGAAATGCTTCCTAGCAAAGCTTATGGTGACTACCTTACCTACCAATATAACCAAAAACAATATCCCGTTCCCTATAATCATATGTGCCTACAAAATACTTTTCTAGATCAGCTTAATCAATCACTTGCTCCTGATGCCTATGAAAATACTATGCTTTTTGTCATTGCTGGAGAAGGTACCCCTACCATTCAATCTTTTCAGACTGTCCCCTTCTGCGATAATAGGCAATGGGTAGATGGCAAGGTTATCGATTGTATCTATACCTTAGATGGTGATGGTGTCACAACTGTAAACAGTGTCTTTGCACTCCCCGGTGTTCAGTACAGTGTACGTAGTGAGTATGAGAATCTCCTCTTAGATGCTGCACCTATCTATCTTCAAGAAATCCTCTAAAACGTAAACTTTTCTATGAGAATTGTAAACTTCCGCGTATCAAATGTCTTTTTGATAAGTAAAACAGTTTCCTTTATAGGCTTTGTTTGTGAAATATAGTACAATATTTATATATATTATATCTTTATATATGACTAGGAGAGGGACACCATGAATACTAAACCGAATGTTATACTCATTACAACTGACCAACAACGTTTTGATACCATTCAAAAACTCGGCAATGATGCCATCTATACACCACACCTTAATTGGCTTGTAAGTGAAGGGATTACTTTTACACGCTGCTATGCAGACTGTCCTATCTGTGTCCCTTCACGTACAACCATTATGACCGGAAAAAAAGGTTATGTATCTGGCATTACAAACAATCAAAATCACTATGATGTCATGACTAGCAATACGACACTTCCGAAGCTCCTTACCGAAAACGGCTATCAAACCCGCGCCGTAGGTAAGATGCACTTCGAACCAGCTAGAGCACACTATGGCTTCGAGCATATGCTCCTACCACTGGACTACTACAGAGAATATAGACATAAATCTACTGTAGCCAATCCAAAACACCACGGTGTAGGTGAAAACGAAGTGGAACCTGTGATTTCTACAGTTCATGAGAATGACAGCCTTACCACTTGGACTGTCGATAAATCCATCGACTTTATCGAGACACGTGATACGACACGTCCATTCTTTATGTGGACAAGCTTTTCAAAGCCACATCCACCACTTGATCCATGCTTTAACTACTGGGCAATCTATGATAACATCCAGCTGCCACTTCCCGTATACGGTGACTGGTCTCGTGACTTAGATACTATGCCTAAAGGCTACTTAAAGCATACTTTCGCACTTAACAATATGCACCTCTTTAAGCCACAGCAACTTCAAGCAATTAAGCGTGCTTACTATGCATGTATTACTCAGATTGATTATTCTCTCGGTCTACTCTTTGCTAGACTTCGTGAAGAAGGCCTCTTTGATAATACTTGGATTGTATTCACCTCTGACCATGGCGACATGATGGGCGACCATCATATGGGTGCTAAGTTCACCTATACTGAAGGTGCTGCTCATGTACCATTTATCGTTCGTCCACCAAATGGTGTGATGAAGGAACTTAAAGGACGTCGTTGTGATGTGCTTACAGAACTTAGTGACATCTATCCTTCTATCCTTGAGATGGTAGGACTCGAAAGACCTGACGGCTTAGATGGTGAAAGCGTCTTTACTATCCTCAATCAAGAAGAAGACCGACTCTTCTTCGGTAACTGTGAGAAGACTACATTCTGCGCGATGCGTAATAATGTGAAGTACATCATCAATAAGTTTGGTGGTGCTGAGCTTCTCTTTGACTTAAATAATGATCCTTATGAGACATCTAACCTCGTAGAGCACGACCTTTACCAAGACATTCTTGCAACTTTAAGACAAGATGTTCTTAGCCATATTGAAACGTACAATCCGGAACTTTTGGAGGATGGTAAGCTTATCCTTCACCCTGCACCCCTTCATGATGATGATACTTTCAAGTGGCCTGGTTTCCACTCGACAACGTGCGAAGAGGTGGATGTACTCCACTAAAGAAAAGGGCTATTGCGCTGTGCAATAGCCCCTTTTTTTGTGTGACCTTGTTTTTAGTATGCCCTCGTAAAAAAGTCTCTTTATTTCAGAAAAGGTCGCTCTCGCTCCAACATTTCTTCCATAAAGGATTTTTTACTTGGAGCTAGCCTTAGTACAGGCTAGCTGTTACCCTTTTTTTAGTGTCCCCTCGTAAAAAAGTCGCTTTATTTCAGAAAAGGTCGCTTTCGCTCCAACATTTCTTCCATAAAGGATTTTTTACTTGAATCTAGCCTTAATATAGGGTAGTGATTACCCTTGTTGTATCGTTCCCTCGTAAAAACCATATTTCCGAAAATAGATCCACTGCATAGGTTAGACCTATTTCTGTGCCTCTTCTTGTTTGACTATACTCTCCATTACTAATGTATAAATGTCTTCTGCTATACTGATACATTCTTCAGCTTCATAATCTTCTACAATAAGAGGTGTATCTGCTGGATATCTTGTTTCTATATAATATTGATTTAAAAAACCACAATCCCTAAGATATTTCCTAAACTCTTCATCAACTTTTGCACACAACTTACATAGGTAAATTAAACTATGAGTAGTTGCTAAACCTTGCCCTTTAATGATAAGGTATGCTTTCATCATTTTCTCTACCGCTTGTTGACTATGAAATGCTACTACATCATTTCCACAGTCATGTTCTTTTAGTACTTTTGCTGATTTAATATCCCTTTCAGCTTTTTCTATCCAATCTCTATATCTCAATGTATCAACCATAGATTGTTACTCCTGTATTATTAATCTGATAAGCAAATGCTGATGTATCTTTTATACACTCATACCATTCTTTATTTGTATAAAGTACAATATCAAAAGGAACATCACTTTCAATTTCTACGTACATATCTGTTAGAAGTTGCCTTTTGTTATCTGTATCCTGTACTACACATAAATCAATATCGCTTGTTTCTTTGAAAATTCCTTTTGCCACTGAACCAAATAATATAACTTTAGATGGATGAAATTTCTGTATAAGTTGCTCTTTAATTTCTTGCAATACTTTATCAAACTCTGGCATTGTGTTCCCTCCTTATCCATCCTTTATTTCTCATAACTGCTTATTCTATTATACACTATATCCTTACATACTGTTAATTATTCACTACTAAAAAAGCTCTTTATTTCAGAAAATATCTCTCTTGCTCTAACATTTCTTCCATAAAGTTTTTTACTTGGAGCTAGCCTTAGTACAGGCTAGTGGTTGCCCTTGTTTAACGGGTTCTACTCTGCCCCCACTCCCTGGTATCTTTTACGTCTAAGTTCACAGGACCGACTTCCCTTTTAGGATATAATGTCTACCCTTACTGTTTTCTACTGCAACTATTACTTGTTGTTCACATATCTCTTTCAATAAATTTTTCATTCTCTGTGAGAATTTCATTGGTATTTTATCGGCGTTTTATCGGCATTAGCCTCTGACTTTTTATATACTAGCCGTTGTTCTTGTTTAGTGGTCTCTGCATATAGTCACTATCCAGCATAGCCTATCTATTTGTACCTTATTAATCTTTCTATCATACTTACCTACATATTCTTCCAACATGCTAATATTCGTATAATATTCATCTTCAATACTATCTATTTGTGCAGCTGTAAGGGTAGTATATATCTGATTTTTAGCTTCATCACTTGCAAACATTAAGTCACCAATAACTATTATTCCATCATCTGCTAGAACCCTTAGCATCTCTTCCACTGCTATCTCTTTCTCTTTATCATCTAAATGATGAAATGCATACGTTGATACAATAACATCGAAAGATTTATTTTCAAAAGGTAGCTTCATGAATTCACCTAATCTTACTTTCAACCCTGAATTCTTAGATTTAGCAACCTCTAACATAGCTCTGGATTGGTCTACCCCAGTTATATCATATCCTAAATCATACAACCTATTAGATAGGTTTCCTGTCCCTACTCCTATATCTAATATTTGTGCTCTGTCTACAGTAAATTTTATTGCCTCATCTACAACACTATCCAATAATACCTCATAATTTTCATATATTTTTAGTGTTCCTCTATCTGCCTTGACATCTCTATCATAGCTCCTAGCCCAATTTTCAAATGCCCACTTATCTTTCCAGTTATTTTTTACAGTTAGCTTTTCTACATTATGTTGTATCTCATTTAAAATATCTGTTCTATACTGATTATTTGTGACAAGATACATCTCATCCATAATATGTTCTAATGCTCCCCTCATTTGACAGAGTTCATGTATCTTATCATTAACTACCTTCCATTGGTTATAGAAGTGACTTAAATAATTTTCTTTAGTTGTATTTTTCAGTAATTCTTCTATATCCCTTACGCTTAGCCCTAGTGCTCTATAAAGTAATATGGTATGTAATTTTATTACTTCATCCTCTGTAAAATAACGATAATCATTTTCCTCTCCCCTCTCAGGATTGATTAGCCTCTTCTTTTCATAGAACCTAATTTTATTAGCATTTATCCCCAACAAACTTGCAACCTCTTTAATGCTATATTGTTTTCCCATATTGTGTCTCCTCCTATTTAACTTATCTTTAGTTTAAACCTTAGTCCAAGGCGAAGGTCAATACAAATAATTTTATTTATAAAAAATCT
>JBOFIT010000102.1:0-3554 GCA_051650305.1 Cellulosilyticaceae bacterium | reverse complement strand
ATCGAGAAGGTGTGTTGCCCCATACGTGTGAGGAGTGATGGTGTATTGGGGATGGTGTTTGCTAGTGCGAAGACGAAGCTGAAGCCTATGAGGTAGAGGAGGCATCTAGCAATAAGTCCTATGCCGATTGGGACTGTGTAGCTTACGAAGGATTGACTACCGTAGAGGAACTCGACAGGGATAATCTGAGAAATACTTAGTAAGACAGCAGAGGCAATGGCGATAGATATAATTATGAAAGAAAAAATAGGGTGTGGACGTTTGAGTTTAAAGAGCTGTTCTTCGGAGGTGAAGTATCCTACTAGAAAAAAGGGTAGGAATACGAGGGTGCGGGATAAAGAAAGCATGGTATTAAACTCGCTAAAGATACCTACACCGATGCCTACTAGGAAACTTAGGGGAACGATATAGCGTATACGTATCAAATCCTTGAGGAAGATTTTCCAGAAGAACATACTAAGTAGATACCAAAGAGTCCATCCAGGGATTAGGAAGGAAAAAAGTCTGATATCTTTAGCCACAATTGCGTGGAGTAGATTCCAAAAGGTATTAAAAATAAGAAAAGGAATAAACAAATTTTTAAAGGCTGTCTCACGTGCTTTATCTACATTTTTAGAAAGATAGCCTGATATAAAGACGAAGGCAGGCATGTGAAAGAGATAGATAAAAGCATAGAGTGTATGAATAATGATCGAATCATCTTTGAAAGACTCGAGGGAATGGCCGAAGACTACTAGGAATATGAGGAGTCCTTTCAGATTATCGAGTAAATGGTTGCGTTCAGTAGATGCAGAGGAAATCATCGAGTATCACCTTCTCTATAAAATAAATTAATTTTAGTATACAAAATATAGTAGACAAAATCTATGGAATAATGTAAAAACATATAAATACTAGGAAATGTACCTTTACAACGCCAATGCTCCTAGCTATAATAAAGAATATAAAGTAGATATAAAAGCTTTGAAAGAGAAGAGTATGTAATGTTTGTTTTGAAAGAGACTTAGGGAGGGTGAGAACCTAGGAAGCAGACTTATAGAAAGAAGCTCTGGAGCTACCAATCGAAGACCTCCTTATATATGGGAGCAGTAGAGCGGTGGGGTTATTCCCTTAAAGATAATGAGGTGGGCGAGTGTACTCGTCAACTTAGGTGGTAACGCGGAAGTATCCTTTCGTCCTAAGCGTATTAGGCGAGGGGTTTTTTTATTGTCAAAAATACATTTTATATAAAAAGAAAGAGGTATACCTATGAGTTTAGCAACATTAGCAAATCTGATTTTCCCAAACATCGACAAGACACCAGACTACTATTTAAATGCTTACAAGAAGAGAGAATTAGCGGAGGGTGCATGTGTGACACGTTATGCACCAAGCCCTACAGGTTTCCAGCACATCGGTGGTGTATTTGCAGCTTTAGTAGCTGAGAGAGTAGCGACACAAAGTGGTGGTGTATTCTACCTTCGTATCGAAGATACAGATCAAAAAAGAGAAGTAGAAGGTGCTATCTCAGATACAATTAAGACAATGCATAAGTACGGTATGGACTTCACAGAAGGTATGATAAGTGATGATGAAGCGAAAGGTGAGTACGGCCCATACAAGCAAAGTGAGCGTGCAGAAATCTACAAGACTTTTGCAAAAGACCTTATCGAGAAAGGTTTAGCGTACCCATGTTTTGCAACACCAGAAGAATTAGAAGAACTTCGTGAGAAGCAAACAGCTGCAAAAGTAACCCCAGGTTACTACGGTGAGTATGCAAAATACAGAAACTTAACAGCAGAAGAAGCGATTGCAAAAGTTGAAGCTGGCGAGCAGTACATCATCCGTCTGAAATCACCAGGAAATCCTGAGAAGCGTGTGGAGTTCAAGGACTTAATCAAAGGGGACACATCATTCCCAGAGAATAACCAAGATATCGTTATCATTAAAGGTGACGGACTTCCAACATACCACTTTGCACATGCAATTGATGATGCACTTATGGGTACAACACACGTAACACGTGGTGAAGAATGGTTATCTTCTCTTCCAATTCATGTACAACTTTTCGAAGTATTAGGCCTTGAAAGACCACAATACGGTCATATCCCAACAATCATGAAAATGGATGGCGAGTCAAAGCGTAAACTTTCAAAGCGTAAAGATGCTGAAAGTGCTGTCACATACTACGACGAGGAAGGTTACCCAATCGTATCTGTAGTAGAGTACTTACTAAATATCATCAACTCTACATTCGAAGAGTGGAGAATGGCAAACCCTACAGCAGACTATCATGAGTTCCCAGTACAATTAGACAAGATGAGCAAGAGCGGTGCTTTATTTGATATCATCAAACTTAACGACGTAAGTAAAGACGTTATCGCTAAAATGCCAGGGGAAGTGGTATACGACTACTACACAGCATGGGCAAAAGAGTACGATAAAGAAATGTATGAACTTGTAACAGCAAACGAAGCTGCTACAAAAGCATTCTTCAGCATCGACAAAGAAGGTCCAAAACCAAGAAAAGACTTTGCGAAATGGTCAGAAGTAAGAGAGAAAATCTACTACTTATTCGATGAATTATTTGCTAAAGAAACAGCAGAGCAAGTAGAGCTTCCAAAGACAGTAACATTAGAAGCAGCAAAAGAAATCGTAGCAGCGTACAAAGGTGCATATAATCATAGTGAAGAGAACCAAGAAGGATGGTTTGAAACACTTAAAAACTTCGGTTTATCTATCGGTTACTGTGCAAACCGTAAGGACTACAAAGCAAATCCAGAAGCATACAAAGGTATGATTTCAGATGTAGCAGGGGCAGTACGTGCAGCCATTACCCATAGAAGTAATACACCAGATCTTTACACAATTATGCAAATATTAGGTGAGGACAAAGTAAATGCACGTCTAGATGCATTTTTAGCCCTATAAAATAAGGTATTCAAGAAAAGGGGAAAGAGTATGTTAAAGAAATTTGCAGCAGAAGCATTAGGTATTAGTGATATTGGTAAGATTATTCCACCAGCAGACTACGGCAAGGTAGAGGCTGACGATTATGTGATGCATGAAGACAATGAAAAGATTTATTTCATCATTAAGTCAAAGACAGATGAGTACTGCTTTACAAACTTAGCACTTATCCATGTAGATGGGACGAATGCCATCAGTTCAAAGAAGACACTTCGTCGCTATGAGTACTATGAAAATGAAATTTCAAATGTACTTCTAGAGACTGCTGGTACAGTGGATTTAGATGCAGAAATTAAATTTGGCATAGGTTCAGTACACTTATCTATCGATGTAGACAAAAAGCAAATCGAGCAACTCAAAGACTTATACAAGACCCTTATTCGTATTGCTCAAATTACAAGACAAAACAAGACGCATTTACATCACAGTAAAGCTAGCTTAGAGACAGCTACAGCTGCACTTGGTAATGTGCGTATTGAAGGTGAATCATTAAGTGAAGCGTTTGAGAAGCTTAATAACTATGCTTTCAATTGGCAAGTAGAAGCGACAAACAAGTATATGGTTAAAGATTTTGGGTATGTATTTGAGAAATATATTAATAACTA
>JBOFIT010000101.1:0-65604 GCA_051650305.1 Cellulosilyticaceae bacterium | reverse complement strand
GCAGAAAATGCCCGTATGGTACGTTATGCAACCAAAGAATTAGGGTTAATATGTTCAGAGATTGAATCCTTTATGCCAGAGTGTTTAAAACCTTACGTAAAAGACAATGCTTATATAGAAATTCTTCCTTATGTAGCACATTCAGATGGCTTTTTTATTGCTAGATTTGAAAAAAGAGGTAACGAATAATGTATGATTTAATGAGTAAAAACCTAAAAGAATTAGAAGAAGTCGTAGCAAACTACGGCCAAGGTAAATTTAGAGCGAAGCAACTTTTTGAGTGGCTCCATGGAAAAATGGTGTGGGATTATGATGAAATGAGTAATCTCCCTGCCAAATGGCGACAACAACTGAAAGAAGATTGGCCACTAAATGCTGTGAAAATACAAGAAAAATACAATTCCAAGCTGGATGGCACCATAAAATACTTGTTTGAATTATCTGATTCTCATATAATAGAAAGTGTTCTTATGCGTTATAAGCATGGTAATACCCTTTGTATTTCATCACAGGTAGGTTGTCGAATGGGCTGTAAGTTTTGTGCATCTACAATCGATGGTCTCGTAAGAAATTTAACACCAGGTGAAATGCTTGGGCAAGTATATATGGCTATGAAAGATACCGGCGAGCGCGTATCGAATATTGTTATTATGGGAAGTGGTGAACCTTTAGAACAATTAGATTTAACTTTGCGCTTTTTGGAACTTATTAATGATGAAAAAGGTCAAAATATTGGACAAAGACATATTACAGTATCAACATGCGGGTTAGTTCCTAAGATCTATGAGTTGGCAGACAGGGAGATGCAGATTAATTTAGCTATTTCTTTACATGCCACGACAGACGAAAAGCGTAGAGAAATAATGCCAGTAGCAAAGAAGTACGCGATAGAAGAAGTATTGCAGGCGTGTAGATATTATATTGATAAGACAGGACGACGTATTACTTTTGAGTATGCATTAATTGCAGGGCAAAATGATACAGAAGAAGATGCGAAAAAACTTGGTGAGCTCCTTAAAGGGATGCTCAGTCATGTGAATCTTATCCCTGTGAATCCTATCGAAGAAAGGTCTTATCAAGCAACGTCCATACGTAACGCAGAAGCTTTTGTTATGACATTAAAAAGGTATCATATTGAAGCAACCATACGTCGTAAATTGGGACAAGATATTGATGCAGCATGTGGGCAGTTAAGGCGTAGGTATTTAGAAAAAAGAGGTGAGTAGCATGATTGCTGTTGGAAAAGCCGACATTGGTAGGAAACGAAAACGCAATGAAGATTGTGTTTTCGTTTCCAATGAGCCGATAGGTGTTTTGCCGAATCTTTATATTGTAGCTGATGGTATGGGAGGTCATAAAGGTGGTGCTATTGCAAGTAAGTTAGCGATAGATGCCTTTTGTGCCTACATGGAAGCCCATCAAAAAATAAATATTGCAACAGAAGAAGAACTTCTTATTTTATTAAAACGCGGCATGATGCATGCGAACCATGTGATTTATAAGCAGAGTCATAGTAACCCGGAGCTTACAGGAATGGGAACGACCATTACTTTGTGCACGGTTATAAATCACATAGCTTATGTGGCTCACGTAGGGGACACACGTATGTACTGTCTGAATGCACAGGGCATTAGGCAGATGACAACAGATCATTCCTTAGTCCAAGAGATGCATGACCAAGGCTATATTTCGAAGAGCGATATGCAAGAGCATCCTCAGCGCCATGTCATTACACGTGCTGTCGGTACATATGAACAAGTTAAAGTAGATACCTTTAGACACCCGCTAGAGGATGTAGAATACATTTTATTATGTTCAGATGGCCTAACAGCTTTAGTGGAAGATGAAAAGATTCATCAGGTGATTTATGAGCAGCAACTCTTAGAAAATGCAGTTAGTAAGCTTATTGATTATGCCAACATGCAAGGTGGACTCGATAATATTGCTATTATTATAGGGAAACAAGGTGAGGTGAAGAGAGAATGTTAGAACCAGGGAAAGTACTGGGAGAACGTTATGAAATCGTAAAGAAAATCGGTGCAGGTGGTATGTCCATCGTGTACTTAGCAAAATGCAATAAATTACAACGTTATGTTGCTATTAAAGTGCTAAGAGCAGAGTTTGCTACAGATGAAGCTTTTGTTAAAAAGTTTAGAGCTGAGGCATTCTCAGCAGGCAGTTTATCACATCCCAATATCGTAGGTATTTATGATGTGGGTGTTGAAGAGCAGGAGCATTACATTGTAATGGAGTATGTAGAAGGGCAGACTTTAAAAGAAGTGATTGAAATGAATGGTGCTTTAGCACCTAATGTGGCACTTGATTACGGTAGCCAAATTGTTTCAGCACTACGACATGCTCATAAAAAGCAAATCATTCATAGAGATATTAAGCCACAAAATATTTTAGTAACTCATGATGGGGTCCTTAAAGTAGCTGATTTTGGTATTGCACGTGCAGTTGATTCATCAACCATTGTTGCCACAGGAAATGCCATTGGCTCAGTACATTATTTTTCACCAGAGCAAGCAAAAGGAAAATACGTTAATGAGACCAGTGACTTATACTCAGCGGGTATTGTCTTATTTGAAATGGTCACAGGACACTTGCCATTCCAAGCAGACTCTCATGTAACGGTGGCACTTAAGCACATTAACGAAGAGATTCCGAAGCCATCCATGTTTGTACCAGACTTATGGGTAGGCCTTGAGCAGATTATTTTAAAAGCGACTAATAAAAAGCAAGAATTACGCTATCAAAATGCAGATGCCATGCTGGAAGATATGAAAAAAATCGCAGCCAATCCGTATGCAACCATCGATACAACGCCAGAAGAAAGTATTGATCAAACCATCTTGCTTTCTGAGGTACAGACAAACTTCATTCGTCAAAATGAAAGACCAGCAGCACAGATTCCACCAACACCAACACCGATACCACCTGTACCAAAGGTAGAGCAGCCAGAAAGTACCGTGCAATTGGCTCAAGATTTTTATGATGAAGATGAAGACGAGGAAGAAGAAGAGGTATCTACCCTTTATAAAGTGCTTGTAAGCTTAGGTGGGGTGTTAGCAACGATTGTGGTACTGGGCATTGTAGCCGTGGCAGCAATCTTCTTTATGCCATCTATGGGCAATGATAAGTATATAGCAGTCCCAGACTTCTATGGCAAAACGTTAGACGTAGCCACCAAGGAAGCTGCTGACAAAAAGCTAAAAATCAAGCAAGTAAGTGAAGAACAAAGTGATGAGGTAGACCCAGGCACGATTCTTAGCCAATCACCAAAGCGAGAAGAGCTGGTGAAGCCAGGGGCAGTCATTGAAGTTGTGGTTGCAACCCAAAAAGAAGTGACAAAGAAAAAAGTAATCGATGTCATCGGTATTGATGTAGGTGATGCACAGCGTGACTTAGAAAGTGCAGGCTTCTATGGTATGCCACAACCTGAATACCATGATACGTTTGAAATTGGTAAAGTTATCACACAAGACCCACTGCCAGGAGAAATGCTAGCAGAAGGTGGCATTGTCAAACTTGTGGTAAGTCGTGGTCCAAAGGTGGAACTTGTAAAAGTGCCAAATCTTGATGGTAAGACAGAAGCAGATGCGAAGCTAGCATTAAATAATGTAGGGCTTAAAGCAGGTAAAGTAACACCAGTAGCTCATGGGACCATACCAGCAGGCTATGTGGTTTCTCAGACCGTACGACCAGATACGGATATAGAAAAAGGTGCTACTGTAGACTTTGAAGTAAGCACAGGGCCAGAGGAGACGACGCCAACGCCAGAAGTGCCAGAAGGTGAAACCGGTGGTGAAGTACCAGAAGGCGAGACTGAGGGCGAAGGTGAAGGCACTTCACAAGAAGTGACAGTTACAAAGATTATTCGTGAGCCAGATTTAGGCAAAGATGAATATCATGTAATGATTTTATTAGAAGATGTGAATGGATCAAAGCCAGTCTTTGATCAAGTTGTAAAAAAAGCACAGTTCCCATTACCTGTTCAAATAACAGGCAGCGGTGAAGGTACTTTAATTACGTTTTTTGACGGGCAAGAATATTACAGAGATCCTGTAGAATTTAAAGAGGTGACACAATAATGATGCAAGGCACTATCATCAAAGGGATAGCAGGCTTTTACTATGTAAAGGTAGATGAACAAGTTTATGAATGTAAGGCGAGAGGGAAGTTTAGAAAGCAAGGGATTACCCCACTTATTGGAGACTTGGTAACTATTACGGTAGATGAAGCACTACAAGACACAAATTATGCCTATAAACAAGGGAATATAGAAGAAATACACCCAAGAAAAAATAAACTCATTAGGCCCCCAGTGGCTAATGTAGACCAAGGAATTGTTGTATTTTCCGTTACTTTTCCAGAGATTCACCTGGATTTACTTGATCGCTTTCTCATCATGGTTGAATACGAGGGCATTACACCTTATATTGTGTTAAATAAAATTGATGATGGTAATCGTGAGACGTACCAGTACATTGTAGATGGCTACGAGAAAAGTGGATATGAAGTCTTATGCGTATCGGCTAAGGTAGGGATGCATTTAGATGCTTTAAAAGCTGTACTGAAAGACAAGATTTCTTTCTTTGCAGGTCCATCTGGTGTTGGTAAGTCGACACTTTTAAATGCTTTACAACCTCACTTCTCTTTACAAACAGGAGAAGTGAGTGACAAAATCAAAAGGGGAAAACACACCACAAGACACGTAGAACTCTTACCTTTCAGTGAGGGCGGTTACGTACTTGATACCCCAGGTTTTACTTCGTTACAATTTGAAGAAATACATCAAGATGATTTGAAATATTGTTTTAGAGAATTCAAGCCTTATGAAGGCCAGTGTAAATTCAATGGTTGTAGCCATATTCATGAACCAGGCTGCGCTGTTAAAAAAGCACTTGAAGAGGGGATGCTATTTGCTCCACGATATGACAACTACGTGCAATATTACAATCAATTAAAAGACATAAGGAGATGGTAGCATGAAACATTTAGCACCTTCGATATTATCGGCGGATTTTGCGGACTTAGGAAAAGATGTTCAAAAAGTAGAAAAAGCAGGGGCAACTTTTATCCATGTGGATGTAATGGATGGGGCGTTTGTACCAAATATTACAATAGGGGCACCAGTGGCTAAAGCTTTAAGAAAACACATCCAAGGCATTATGGATGTACACTTAATGATCGAAGAGCCAGATCGTTATTTAGAAGACTTTAAAAATGCTGGTGCGGATTTTGTGACAGTACATTATGAGGCGTGTAAGCACATTCATCGTACAGTACAACACATCAAGAGTTTAGGGATGAAGTGTGGGATTGCACTTAATCCAGGGACACCAGTAAGTGTATTAGAGCCACTTATTCAGGAGTTAGACATGGTACTGATTATGTCAGTAAACCCAGGCTTTGGTGGTCAGAAGTTTATTCCTTATGCACATACCAAGATTAAGCAAGTTAAAGAGCTTGCAAAAGCACAAGGCGTAGACGTTTTAGTGCAAGTAGATGGTGGTGTAGACTTAAACAACGTACAAGAAGTGGCAGCAAGTGGTGCTGACATTGTGGTAGCTGGATCAGCGGTGTATAATGCTCCTGATGTAGAAGAAGCCGTAGCAGCGTTTGTACGCTTATTAAATGCCTAAATAGATAGAGGGACGCGGATGAAAGCACTTGTATTAACAAATGGAGACTACGGAGATTATGATTTTTGTGAAGCGATTGCTCAGTATGATTATGTGGTGTGTGCCGATAATGGTATGCACCATGCCAGAAAGCTTCAGATCGTACCTCATGAGATCGTAGGAGACTTTGATAGTTGTCATGAAAGTGATTTGGCATACTTTAGAGAAGCAGGGACACATGCTGTACAAGTGCCTGCTGAAAAGGATGAGACAGATACCCAGCTTGCCATCGAAAAGGCCATCGAAAAAGGGGCTACACAGATTGATGTGTATGGTGGTGTAGGAAGTCGTATGGATCACTCCATGGCCAATATGCAGCTTCTTTATAAGTATATGAAGCAAGGTGTAGAGGTGGTGTTGTATAATCATAAAAACACCATACGCCTTGTACAAAAAGAAGTACGCCTACAAGGAAAAGCAGGGGATTTGGTAAGTTTGATGCCTTTTAGTGAAGAAGTCACAGGTATCACCACCAGAGGACTTGCTTATGGCCTTTGTAAGGGGCGATTGGCACTTGGCGATGCAGTAGGTGTCAGTAATTACATGCTAACAAATGAGGCGGAAATAGAGCTTGAAAAAGGCCTTCTTCTCGTCTTCCAAACAAAGGATTAAAAAAATGAGTCTGACAGGCTCATTTTTTTTTGTCTGGCATACCATGGTTATATAGCAAATAAATGGAAGCAGGGTATGTCTATGAAAAAAAGAGTATTAGGCCTTTCGGTATTTTGCGTAGGCTGTGGCATGATCCTAGCCTTAGTCGTACCTGCATTAGGATGGATCATTACAACAGCTGCTATTTTTATTTTATTAGGATATATACTTGTATGTGGATAATAATAACGGAGGTGGGTTATGAAAATATATGTGATTAAGCTCCCAAAATGGTTAGGTAAAGTAGTAGGTAAGTTTTATAAAGGATAAAAGAAAAAAGGAAAAAGCCAACATGTCCGAGAACATGTTGGCTTTTTAGTTTAATACGTATTTAAATAATCTAATTAAGCACGAGTAACTAAATTAGAACGTAAACAACGTGTACACACGTTCATAGATTTAACAGCACCATTCTGTGCAATTCTAACTTTCTTTACGTTCGCTTTCCACATCTTGTTTGATCTTCTATGAGAGTGACTCACTTTAATTCCAAAGTGAACGTCTTTTGAACATATTTCGCATTTTGCCACAGTAAACACCTCCTTAACTTGAAATCCGTGACATAACAAATGATATTTTAACAGATAATAAGATATATTTCAAGCTATAACAGGATATTTCTTTTAATAAATGTAAAAACACTTGGAAATACAACATAATTAGGGACTTTCTTTATGAGATACTTTTATGTTATAATATGAATTAAAAGGAAATTCATTATACATGATAAAATAAATTTTTCAACAATATAAGGAGGTAAGTTATGGGCGGCAAATTTTCTAATGAGTATGGTACAATTACAATTAGTGAAGAAGTAATTGCACAAATCAGCGGTATGACTGCTACAGAGTGTTATGGTATTGTAGGTATGGCTGCAAGAAATGTAAAAGATGATATTGTGCAACTCCTAAAAAAGGAAAACTTAACAAAAGGTATTGCTGTTCAAGTAGTAGGTGACGGTAAAGTGAATATTGAGTTCCGCATTATTGTAGAGTATGGAACAAAAATATCAGCAGTTACAGAAAACCTTATGAGCACCGTAAAATACAAAGTTAAAGATATGCTTGGCTTAGAAGTAAAGCAAATCCGTGTCTTTGTTGAAGGTGTAAGAGTAGATAACTAAGAAAAGGCCAAATGTTATTTTGAGGAGGCACATTAAAGTGAGATTAGAGACAATAGACGCTAAAATGCTTCAAACAATGCTTGTAGCAGGCGCAAAACTGTTAGATGAAAAGAAAGAAATGATTAATGAACTTAACGTATTCCCCGTTCCAGACGGAGATACAGGAACCAATATGTCACTTACCATGCTGGCAGCAGCAAGAGAAGTAGAAGCAATCGATGCAACCAATGTACAGGTAATAGCAGGTGCAGCAGCGAGTGGTTCTTTGAGAGGTGCAAGAGGTAACTCAGGCGTTATTTTATCACAGCTTATTCGTGGTTTTGCAAAAGGTCTTACAGAAGATCCTATCGATACAATCACCCTTGCAAATGCATTCCAAGCAGGTGTGGATACAGCTTATAAAGCTGTTATGAAGCCTAAAGAAGGTACCATTCTTACAGTAGCAAGAGAAGTAGCTACAAAAGCAATGCAACTCAGTATGGAAGTTACAGATATGGGTGAATTTGCAGAGAAAGTACTGGCACATGGTTATGAAGTACTTCACAAAACACCAGATATGCTTCCAGTACTTAAAGAAGCAGGCGTTGTAGATGCTGGTGGACAAGGGCTATTAACGATTTTAGAAGGTGCAGCAAAAGTTATTTCAGGCGATATTAAGATTGATATCAAAAAGCCAGTGATGAAGCCAAATGCAGGTGCTTTTAGCGCACTTCAAAACTTCAATACAGAAGACATTACTTTTGGGTATTGTACAGAGTTCATCGTTCAGCGTGACCTAAGTCGTGCTTATGATGAAGATGCGACTAGAAACTACCTTGATACCATTGGTGATAGTATTGTTGTTGTATCAGATGAAGAGTACATCAAAGTACACGTGCATACAGATAATCCAGGTCTTGCACTTCAAAAAGGACTTGAGTTCGGTTCACTTACAAACATCAAAATCGAAAACATGAGAGAACAACACTCATCTGTATTATCAGAGGGTGGCACACAAGCTCAAGATAAAGGGCCTCGCAAAGAGATTGCCTTTGTATCTATTGCAGCAGGTAGCGGTATCGCAGACATTATGAAGAGTCTTGGGGTGACAGAAGTTATCGAAGGTGGACAAACTATGAACCCAAGTACAGAAGATATCTGTGAGGCCATTGAACGTGCACATGCAGAGCAAGTGATTATCTTACCAAACAACAAAAACATCATCTTAGCGGCAGAGCAAGCAGCTCAAATCACAGAAGACTGTAAAGTGTATGTGGTACCATCTAAGACAATGCCACAAGGTATTACTGCTATGGTAAGCTACGATAACACAACAGATGGTGAAAAAGTGGTAGAAGCCATGAATGAAGCCATTGGTATGGTAGAGACAGCACAGATTACAATCGCTGTACGTGACACAGTTATTGATGGTCAAGATATCAAAGAAGGTGAGTACCTTGGTATTTTAGAAGGTAACATTGTAGAACATAACAAAGACTTAAAAGAAACCTTCAAAAACCTTCTAGGAAAAATGAATGAGGAAGCAGAAATCATTACGATTTACTATGGAGAAGACATTGAAGAAGCGGATGCAGAGGCGTACTTAGCCCTTGCAGAAGATCAATTTGCAGATGCAGATGTAGAGCTTCATCACGGTAATCAACCAGTTTACTACTTTATGATTTCAGCTGAATAATAACATACAAAAAGGCTAAAGGTAACTTTAGCCTTTTTGTATGTAACAAATAAGTCGGCAAAGAAGAAGGAAAGGAGCGCATATGATGGTAAATCAAGAAACATTACAACTTTTAAGTCCAGTAAGTGTACTTAAAGGTGTGGGAGATCAAACGGCTGCCCGTCTCCAGAAGATAGGTGTAAGCACCATAGGGGAACTAATCGAGCATTATCCAAGAGATTACGAAGACCGCCGTGTCATCACACCTATTAAAGATGTGGTGATGGATGAGGTGAACCATATCGTTGGGACAGTGGTTTCAAAGCCTGAAATTATGAAAAAGGGTTATAAAATCATTGTCAAATTCCGTATCAAAGATGATACGGGGAGTTTGTTTGTGATTTTTTATAATCAAGCGTATATGAAAAGTCAGTTTGTCGTAGGGGATACGTATCAGTTTTATGGGAAAGTGAAACATCAGTACAATAGGATAGAGATTGAAAGTCCAGAGTATCAAAAGCTAGGGGATAGTCAGCCAGTAACATCCCAAATAGTGCCACTTTACCCAACCACCCAAAAACTTTCGCAGAAAATGGTGCGTCAATTCATTGAAACGGCATTGCAAGAAGTATTACCACAAGTAGAGGATTTATTGCCAGCAGCAGTGAGGGCGCGGTATAAGCTAAAAAGTAAAGCATTTGCACTAGCGAATATTCATTTTCCAGAAAGTGATGATGCTTTTTTCGAGGCAAGACGTCGCTTGGTATTTGAAGAACTTTTCATGTTACAACTTAGTTTGTACATGCTCAAGTCAGGCTTTGCACAGAAAAATCAAGGAATACCTAAAAAAGTGCCGGGGGATTTCAAAGCTTTTATTGATAGTTTACCGTATGAACTGACAGGCGCACAAAAGCGCGTGCTAAGAGAAATTATCGCAGATATGAAAAGTGAGTATGCAGGGAATCGCCTGGTACAAGGGGACGTAGGTTCAGGAAAAACTGTGGTTGCGGCGGTGAGTTTATTTGTAGCGGTGCGAAATGGTCTGCAAGGTGCATTGATGGCACCCACAGAAGTACTTGCCAAGCAGCATTTTGAATTCCTAGAAGAAATCTTTAAAGACTTCGGGGTTCGCGTAGCCCTTTTATCAGGTTCAACCACAGCCAAAGGAAAACGTGAGATTCTGCAGCAGCTACGAGAGGGCGAGGTTGATGTGCTTGTAGGGACACATGCCCTTATCGAAGACAATGTGGAGATTCCGAACCTTGGCCTTGTCATTACAGATGAGCAGCATCGTTTTGGGGTGCGTCAGCGTCTAGCACTTTCAGATAAAGGGAAGACACCAGATGTGGTCGTCATGACAGCTACACCAATTCCTAGAACGCTAGCCCTTATTTTGTATGGGGATATGGATATTTCCATTATTGATGAATTACCACCAGGTAGACAGCCTATTAAGACAAATGCAGTGGATACATCTTATTATCCTCGTCTGTATGCTTTTATAGAAAATCAAATCCAAGAAGGCAGACAATGCTATGTCATTTGTCCAATGGTTGAGGAAAATGAGAAACAAACCGAGCTCAAAAGTGTAACGGCTTATGCAGAAAAACTACAGGATATTTTTAAAGACCGTAAGGTAGGGTATCTTCATGGTAAGATGAAGCCAAAAGAAAAAAATGCCATTATGGAAGTATTTGCAAAGGGTGAAATGGATATACTTGTTTCAACGACTGTTATCGAGGTAGGAGTTAATGTGCCTAATGCTACTGTGATTATGATTGAAAATGCAGAGCGTTTTGGACTCGCCCAGCTACATCAGTTAAGAGGGCGCGTCGGAAGGGGCAAGCATCAGTCTTACTGTGTACTTGTAAGTGACTCTAAAAATAAAGTAACCCGTGAGCGTCTGAAGATTATGGAGAAGAGTACAGATGGCTTCGTTATTGCAGATACTGACCTTAAACTAAGAGGACCAGGAGAGTTTTTCGGTACGAAACAGCACGGTCTTCCTGAGATGAAAATTGCTAACTTATACACTGATGCACGGGTACTAGGCGAAGTTCAAAAGGTTGTTACTGAGCTTATGGCAGAGGATAAAGAGCTGATGCATCAAGACTATGCGAAACTTAAAGCACATGTGATGTCGAAACTTGATGAAGAAGAAATACACAAAGCCTTATAAAGTGTAGATTATCAGCAAATAATAGGTTATAATAAAAGATATTAAAGTAAAAAAGGAGAGAATGCGTTGAGAGTTATTAGTGGTAAAAAGAGAGGGGCAAAGCTTGTAGCACCAGAAGGGTTACAGACACGTCCTACGACAGATCGCATCAAGGAAACATTATTTAATATCATTAACTTTGACTTACCAGGGTGTTCTTTCTTAGATTTATTTAGTGGTAGTGGTGCCATTGGTATTGAAGCCCTAAGTAGAGGAAGTAAAGAAGTAGTGTTTGTAGAAAATGGCAAGGAAGCTTTAAGTTGTATCAAGGAGAATTTAGAAAAGACTAAGCTAAAAGACCAAAGTGTGATTTGTGCCATGGATGTAGCGGGTGCTTTGCAAAAACTTGTACAACAAGGTAAGAAATTTGATATTATTTTTATGGACCCACCTTATGCGTTGGCATCCATCGACTCTTTATTGACTTATATTGCACAACATGATCTGCTAGAAAAAGATGGCTATATCATTGTAGAGCAAGGAACTGACCGTAAATTGACAACGATAGAAGGACTTCAGCTCATTAAAGAAAAGGAATATAAAACGACAACATTAAGTTTTTTTGAAAGGACATCGAACCAGTGAAAAAAGGAATTTACCCAGGAAGTTTTGATCCCGTAACAAAAGGGCATATGGACATTATTGAAAGAGCATCCAAAATAGTAGATGAACTCGTAGTAGGCGTGCTCATTAATCCTAATAAAAATCGTGGATTATTTACGACGGAAGAGCGTATGGATATGATTCGTACATGTACTAAGCATCTGACTAATGTACGCGTAGAGTCTTTTTCGGGATTACTAGTGGACTTCGCCCATCATCAAAAGGCAGATGTCATTGTAAGGGGGATGCGTGCAGTTACAGATTTTGAATATGAAATGCAAATGGCACAGATCAATAAAAGTTTGCTACCAACAGTAGAGACGATCTTTTTGGTTACAAGTGCACAGTATTCATTTTTAAGTTCAAGTTCTGTAAGAGAGCTTGCCACTTTTAAAGGTAAGTTTCATGATCTTGTCCCAACTTATGTTGCCGAACAATTAGAGAGTAAATTTTAGAGGAGGGTTCCGCAGTGGAATATTCAAAAGAAGCAGAAATAACCTACTTGTTAGATCAAGTAGAGGATATTCTCGAAGAAGGTAAAAACAATTTTTTAACAAACAAAGTAGCTGTTGACCGTGATGAACTATTAGAAGTCATCAAAGAAATACGCTTAAAACTACCGACAGAACTTCAGCAGTCTGTATGGATCGTAGAAGAAAGAAATAAAATCCTTGCTGAAGCACAAACAGAAGCATCACTTGTTGTACAAGATGCCCATGAAACATTAGAAAAAATGGTGGAGCAACACGAAATTACTAAATATGCAGAAGATCGTGCACAGTATATCCTTGAAAATGCAAGAAAAGATTCAAGAGAGATGCATAATGGAGCCATCGAGTATGCAGAAGATGTCTTTAAAGATGTAGAGCAAAAGCTGAAAACATCTTTAGATATCGTACATAAAGAGGTACAAGCTTTTGAAGCTTATATCACCGACGTTTTGCGCGTGATTTATGACCATCGTCAAGAATTAAGAACGATGCGTCACACAAACCATCCTAAAATAGAGCAACAATAGAAAAAAGGTAACTTTCGTCATTGAAAGTTACCTTTTTTTGATAGATATCTAAAGGTGATTGCACATAAAAAACAAAGTATAAAAAGTAAAAGTAAGGGAAGTGAAGTTGGGCGTACGGGGAGCGGCAAAGTGAAAAAGGGTGCTAGAAGAAATGTCAGACAAAAGGCGATGCCTGCCTGAAAGCATTTTGCCGTTAGGTAGGTGGATAAAGGCAAAGAAGAGCCTTGAAGTACATAGATGCATTGGAAGAAGACGCAGAATCCACCGAAGGCTAGTAGTGCAGATAAAAGGCCTAAGTTCAGTAGGCTAAGAGGCGCTAATTTTGAAGCGAGAAAAGCACCGTTGGAAAATTCAAGACTTCCGAGTAAGAGTGCTTCCCACTGGGGTGAAGATAAAGGGAACAGTGCACTGAGCTTTGCGGTGAAAGTGTGGAAAAGGGAAGCATCACGTACAAGGTGGATAATCACAGAGAAGAAGATGATATAGCCACCCACATAAACAATAGTATCCATGGCGTTTTGGACGGAACGGGTGAAGGCTTCGCTTAATGGCAGCCCGGGTGAATGCAGTGGTGTATAAGCGATGCGAGAGGTATAAGGTGAAGCGTAAAAACGTGAAAGCAAAAGCATCACACAAGCTGATAAAATGTGAACGGTTAAGAGAAAATACCCGAGAGAAGTATTGCCAAGCATAAGGGTACCCACGGTACCGATAATAAAAAGAGGACCACATTGGGTACCGAAGCATAAAGTCTTGGAGGCTTCGTCGAAGGAGATTTGTTTAGTGTCTAATAATTGTTTGGTTAATTTCGCCCCCATGGGATAGCCACCCATCAAGCCCAGTAAGAAGATAATTAAGCTATTGCCAGAGATTTTAAAGAGCTTTTGGGTAAAGCGCGTAAGAGCGTGTCCGAATTTGAGAATAACCCCCATAAGGCAAAGGAGATTCATTAAAATCATAAAAGGAAGCAGGGATGGGAGTAGTTTGTGAAACCAAAGTAAGAGTCCTTCCGTAGCCCCTTCGATGCACACTGTAGGAAATAAAAGAAAGAGTAGCATCATGCTACCGATGAATAAAGTGATGATAAGATTTGCAAGTCGATTTTTCATAAACCCTCCTAGAGAACTTGTCTTTTTATAAAATGTATGACAAGCTCTACAAAAAAATAACAACATAACCCGAAGGTATGTTGTTAAGAGTGGGTGAAGATACTTTTGGTAAAATCACTGGTTGCAAGGGCGATGGCATGCTTTTTAAGTGCATAAAGCTTAGTGGCATTGACTTCTAAGTCGAGGAGAGATTGGCTTAGGTTATCAATGGATTGATAACCTTTGTTGAACTGAGTGATGACAGGCGCCGAAGCATTTTTACAAAGGGTAGCGAGGAGCTGCTTGGACTCAGGCTTACAAGCTAAAACGCGGATGTAGGGCGCATAGTCTACTTTTTCTAAATCCTCGATCAAATCTTTTTTAATGCCTAACAAAATACGTAAAATGGCACGAGAGACAGTGGCACGGCTATAGGTTTTAGAGGTAACCGCATTGATAATGTCTTGAATGTCTGTGTATGCTTTAGCGGCATTTATAAGTGAAAGGCAGAGATTTTTCGGTACATCCCATAAAGCATATAAATCTTCGGAAGTGGAAAAGATAAGCTTATAATGGAGTAAATCTGAAAAATCATTCAAGTCCAATACAGAAGTAGGCTCATTGAACAGTAAGTTTGCACTGGCTTCTGGGAGTGCGTGTAGCGCTAATGCTTGATCGCCGTCTTTAAGATGATTTCTTATGGCGGTAGCAGAAGCGATACGGTGATGAATACTTGTATCGTGATAGCCAGCAATGGTACGCTGAATAGGAAGCGGCTGGATAGGCGACTGAAGGCGTTTCAGTGCAGTTAAGTACTGGATGCCTAAAATGTTATTAGGATTAGATAAGAGCTGTTCTAAGGCTTCATGGTGGTGTGTGCCTAATGCAAGGGTGAGATACGTCACTAAGGCGTCTTGGCGCGCACGTGGATAGCTCACGCCCTGTGCTAGCTGCTCTTTGATGTGGCTAGATACGGCTAGTGGCTCATCGCTTAAGGTAGTTGCGATATGATGCATCAAATCCAGTGTAGGATGCTCACAACCAAAGCTTAAATGGGTCACAATCCCTGTCTTATGAAGCAAGCTAACGGCAGCAGTAGCGAAAAACTCAGCACTAGCGGTAGCAAAAGGAACAGGTAGCTCTAAGACCATGTCCACGCCGTTTGCCAGAGCCATTTGACTACGGCTATGTTTATCTGTAATACACGGCATACCACGCTGGGTAAATTGGCCACTCATGACCACGATAATGCCGTCTGGGTTTAATTGACGCTTGATTTCTTCGATTTGATAGAGGTGGCCATTGTGAAAGGGGTTGTATTCCACAACAATACCGACAATACGCATAATTCATATCCTCCTATAAGTAAGTTCGTTCTTATTCTAATGTAAAGTGTGGACCTTTAAAAGCAAAATATTACATTAAACCATAAATTTTTCAATTTAACTCTTGTATACACGAAGTACATTTTATATAATAAACAAGAAGGAATTGATCATGGAAAATGAAAGGGGTTTTATGATGTCTTTTTTAGATAATATCAAAGCACGTGCAAAAATGAGCAAAAAAACCATTGTTTTACCAGAATCAGGAGATATACGTACACTTCAAGCAGCTGATGCTGTATTAAAAGAAGCAATTGCGGATATCATTCTAATAGGCAACAAGGAAAGCATCTTTGAGCAAGCTGAAGGTTTAGATTTAAGTAAGGCAACTATTGTAGATCCACAAAACTATGAAGAAATGGACGCTTGTGTTGAAAAACTTGTAGAACTCCGTGGTGCAAAAGGCATGACAGCAGAGAAAGCACGCGAGACACTTTTAAGTGATGCGTTATTTTTAGGCGTTATGATGGTTAAAATGGGAAAAGCAGACGGTATGGTTGCAGGCGCATGCAATTCAACTGCAAATGTACTTAGACCATCCCTTCAAATTCTCAAGACCGCACCAGGTACAAAACTTGTTTCATCTTTCTTTGTTATGGTTGTACCAGACTGTGACTTAGGAAAAGACGGCATCTTTGTTTTTTCAGATTGTGGTTTAAATCAAAACCCAAATGCAGAAGAACTTGCAGCTATTGCTAAAAGTTCTGCAAAAAGCTTTGAGCAACTCGTTGGTAGTGAACCAATCGTTGCAATGTTATCACATTCAACATACGGTAGTGCAAAGCATGCCGACGTTGATAAAGTTGTAGAAGCCACACGTATAGCAAAAGAAGAAGCACCACATATTAAGATAGATGGGGAACTTCAACTTGATGCAGCCATCGTACCTTCAGTAGGTGAAAGCAAAGCACCAACAAGTGCAGTTGCGGGTAAAGCGAACGTACTGGTATTCCCTGACTTAGATGCAGGTAATATTGGTTATAAGCTTGTACAAAGACTTGCTAAGGCAGAGGCGTATGGTCCTGTAACACAAGGCATCGCAAAACCAGTCAATGATTTATCCAGAGGTTGTAGTGCGGAAGATATCGTCGGCGTAGTGGCGATCACAGCAGTGCAAGCGGACAATAATTAAAAGCATTCCATAACATCAATAGACTATATAATTTAAGGAGAGAACATAATGATCGTATTAGTAGTAAACTGTGGTAGTTCATCACTCAAGTACCAATTATTAAACATGGAAAATGAAAGCGTAATCGCAAAAGGTATCTGCGAAAGAATTGGTATTGATGGTTCATTCATCAAACACGAAACAGAAGGTCAAGATTCTGTAAAATCAGTAACAGAAATTCCAAACCACAAAGTAGCTTTCGAAAGAATGATCGAAAAGCTTACAACTGGCGAAACAGCTTGTATCAAATCAATCGATGAAATCGATGCTGTAGGTCACCGTGTTGTTCATGGTGGAGAGAAATTCAGCGAGTCTGTAGTAATCACACCAGAAGTTATCAAAGGAATTGAAGCATGTTCAGAACTTGCACCACTTCACAACCCAGCTAACTTAACAGGTATCCACGCTTCAGAAGAACTTATGCCAAACGTACCAATGGTAGCAGTATTCGATACAGCATTCCACCAAACAATGCCAAAAGAAGCATTCATGTATGCTATTCCACAAGAGTACTACAAAAAATATGGCGTACGTAAGTATGGTTTCCACGGAACATCACACAAATACGTATCTCAAAGAGCAGCTGACATGATCGGCAAACCACTTGAAGAATCAAAAATCATCGTTTGTCACTTAGGAAACGGTGCAAGTGTATGTGCTGTTAAAAATGGTAAATCTTTCGATACAACAATGGGCTTCACACCACTTGCAGGTCTTGTAATGGGTACACGTTCAGGAGATATCGACCCAGCTATCATTCCATTCCTTATGGAAAAAGAAAACTTAACAGCTAAAGAAGTAGATGCAATCCTTAACAAAAAATCTGGTGTACTTGCTGTTTCAGAAATGGGAAGCGACTTTAGAGAAATCGAAGATGGTGTTGTAGCAGGAGATGAAGTATCTCGTTACACAATGGACGTATTCCAACTTCGTCTTGTAGAATACATTGGTGCATACGCTGCAGCTATGAACGGTGTAGATGCAATCGCATTCGCTGGTGGTCTTGGAGAAAACAACGCAATCATGAGAGAAGAGCTTGCAAATATGCTTAGCTGGATGGGCGTTGAGATCGATACAGACAAGAACAAATGCCGTGGTGTAGAGAGAGACTTATCTACTTCAAATGCAAAAGTTCATATGTTACTCGTACCAACAAACGAAGAACTTATGATTGCAAGAGATGCAGTTGTATTACTACGCAAATAATCCATTGACAAATAAACGTCATCTATGTATAATTACAGAAGTGTTACCTTGTGGAGTAAAAGACGATGATATTAAATATCCAAACACTTAAAAGCAAAGTTGATGAGATGATTACTTTTGATGAAATGGTTGACATTTCAGTACAAAGCTTGAAACTCACAACAACAGTTCACGATTACAAAGGAAGAGTTTATGGTAAAGTAGCTAGAGAAGGTGATTTATTCATCGCTGAAGGTTATGTAGACCTAGACTTGATCTTACTCTGTGATCGTTGCATGGTAGAGGTGACGAGCCCTATGCATGCACCACTTTATTGTGAATTTTCCACAGATGAAAAATATCTGGAGGAAGATTGCGATGTTAAGCAAGTTACTAAGTCAAGTATTGATTTGTCTGATGCAATCTTAGAGGCCATAGCCATGAACTTACCGATGAAAGTTCTTTGTAAAGAGGACTGCCAAGGAATGTGTAAAGGCTGTGGGACAAACCTTAATAAGAGCACATGTAAATGTGAAGCTTTAGACATAGATCCTAGACTAGAGCAATTAAAAAATATCTTTGGCTAAGCTCAAAGATAGGGATACTGAGGAGGTGTTAATATGGCAGTGCCAAAAAGAAAGACTTCTAAAGCAAGAAGAAATCAAAGAAAAGCAAACTGGAAACTTTCTCCACTTAATTTAGTTAAATGTTCTAAATGTGGTGAGTTAATGATGCCACACCGTGTATGTAAAGCATGTGGTTCTTACGCTAATCGCGTTGTAGTTAAAGTAGATTAATTTCATGCAGGAGGCAGCTAATAGCTGTCTTTTTGCATATTTAATACAAACATAGTAAAAGATAAAGGGTGATGAAAATGCCAAAGATAGCAATCGATGTCATGAGCGGTGATTATGCACCGGATGAACTCATTAAAGGATGTATACGTGCAAGCAAAGATACAAAATGTACATTAGTACTCGTAGGAAACGAAAAAGTAATTCGCAAGCAACTAGAAACCTCTACATACGATACAGCTAAAATTGAGATCGTAAATGCAGAAGATATCATCACTATGGAAGACTCACCAGTAACTGCAATAAGAACAAAAAAAGATGCGTCCATGGTAGTAGGACTCAGATTAGTTAAAGAAAAAGCTGTAGATGGCTTTGTATGTGCAGGAAATACAGGCGCACTTCTTGCAGGTGCTACCCTTTTAGTAGGGCGTATAAAAGGCGTGGAGCGTCCAGCGCTTGCACCTCTCCTACCGACAAAGACAGGTTATAGTTTACTTATAGATTGTGGTGCCAATGTAGATGCTAAGCCATCTTACATGACACAGTTCGCACGCATGGGTACAGTGTACTTAGAAGAGTGCGTAGGAATAAAAAATCCAAAAGTTGGGCTTATTAACATAGGGGCAGAAGAAGAAAAAGGAAATGCCCTTACAAAAGAAGCCTTCAAGCTTTTAAAAGAAGATGAGGGTATTACATTTATCGGAAATATAGAAGCACGTGAAATCCCATCAGGTAAAGCAGACATTTTAGTATGTGATGCCTTTGTAGGAAACGTGGTACTTAAGTTTATGGAAGGCTTTGGATTATGGGTGTTTGGCATGCTTAAAGATGAATTCAAGAGCAGCTTGAAGACAAAAATTGCAGCACTCCTTATGAAGAAGAACCTTTATAATCTTAAGAGCAAATTTTATTATGACGATAAAGGTGGTGCACCACTTTTAGGCGTAAACGGTTTAGTAGTTAAGACACATGGTAATTCAAAAGAACAGCAGATCTACAGTACAATTATGCAAACAGAAAAGTTTATTGAAGATCAGCTTATCCAAAAAATTGCCAATCGCTTTCAATAAATAAAAAATAATATTGACTACTAAAGGCGTATATAATATTATCAAAGTATAAAATTTCATAAGAGGTGTTATAGTATGGTATTTGAGAAAGTCAGAGAGATAATCAGTGAACAGCTAAATATTTCAGAAGGGGATGTTACATTAGATACATCTTTTACAGATGACTTAAATGCAGATTCTCTAGATGTTTTTCAAATTATAATGGCTTTAGAAGAAGAGTTTGAACTTGAGATTTCTAATGACGATGCAGAAGGCATTGTAACTGTTAGAGATGTGGTTGAATTCATTAAAGAAGCAAATGGATTAGATTAAAATATGAGCCTCGCTGTTTGCGAGGCTTTTACCATATTTTAAATAAAGTGTTAAGTAACTAAAGCATTTAATTATTCAACATTTTATTTAAGAAGGGTTACCATTACACAGACAAAAGGAAGAGATAAAATGATGCAGAAAAACAAAGTCAGTGGGCATACGGAAGAAAAGCTTGCTAGATTACAAGAAATTATTGGTTACCAATTTAAAGATCTTACGATTTTAAGCGAAGCCATTACCCATCGTTCATTTGCTAATGAACATCGTGGGAGAAACATGAAGGATAATGAACGTCTAGAGTTTTTAGGTGATGCGATCTTAGATTTGCATATTAGCCAATATTTATTTAAGAAATATCCAACTATGCCAGAAGGGGATCTTTCAAAGATTCGTGCAAGTATCGTCTGTGAAGCATCACTGGCGAAAGTGGCAAAGAAAAATGGCTTTGGGAACTACATTTTGCTAGGTAAAGGCGAAGAGATGACAGGTGGACGTGAGCGTGCGTCAATCCTTGCGGATTTATTTGAAGCGCTTTCAGGTGCATTATTAGTGGATGATGGGTTTGAGGCCGTGGGGAACTTCCTCAATAAGACACTTATTGCAAGTGTGGATAATCTTACCATTGAAGATTTATATACCGATTATAAAACGCTTTTACAGGAAAATATCCAAAAAGAAAGTACAGAGCCACTTCATTACGAAGTTGTAGATGAAAAAGGCCCTGACCATGATAAGGACTTTTATGTAGCGGTATATCACGGCGAAGTATGCCTAGGAAAAGGTATCGGGAAGAGCAAGAAAGAAGCTGAACAACATGCTGCAAAGACAGCACTTAAAGCACTAGAGAATAAATAGAAGAAGAGGTGAAGTATGTATCTAGATAAACTAGAGATACATGGATTCAAGTCTTTTGGGGATGCAGTTAAGCTAAGTATTCCGCAAGGTATTACAGGGGTTATTGGACCTAATGGTAGTGGTAAGAGTAATGTTGCTGATGCGATTAGATGGGTTCTCGGTGAACAAAGTGCCAAGACGTTACGTGGTACCAAGATGGAAGACATTATCTTTGCAGGGACAGAAAAGAGAAAGTCACTAGGTTATGCAGAAGTAGCCATTCATATTAAAAATGATGACCGTAAACTTTCTGTGGACTATGAAGATGTTGTTGTCAAAAGACGTGTATATCGCTCTGGTGAGAGCGAATACTTTTTGAATGGATCTATTTGTCGATTAAAAGATATACATGAGCTCTTTATGGATACTGGGGTAGGAAAAGAAGGCTATTCCATTATCGGACAAGGACAGATTGATAAAGTACTAAGTTCGAAGCCAGAAGACCGCAGAAGCTTGTTTGAAGAAGCGGCAGGGATTTATAAGTATAAAGTAAGGCGTGTAGAGGCAGAGCGTAAATTAGAAAAAGAAAAAGAGAATTTGCTTCGTGTCAACGATATCATGGTAGAAATCGAATCCCGTCTAGGGCCATTAGAAAAAGAAGCTGAGAAGACCAGAAATTATTTGATGCTTAAAGACCGCTTAAAAGATCATGATATTAACCTCTTTATATTAGAAGTAGACCGTATAAAAGAAGGTCTTGAGAAGGTCAAAGTCACCCTTGATGCGGTAGAGACTCAGATGGGTGATAATCAAGTACAAAAAGAAGAGACTTCTGAAAGACAAGTACAGCATAAATTGAAGCGTGAGCAACTCTTTAAAGATGTGCAAAGTATTTTAAGCCATATCAGTGAATTAGAGAAAAAGCAACAGCAAAAGCAAGGGGATATTAAGTTAAACGAAGAACGTATCTTAAGTATCGACCAACTTATTGATCAGATCGATAAAGATACAAAAAAACAAGCGGATTATAAAGACGCTTTACAACAAGAACTTCAGATGTTTCATGCTAAAAAAACAGGATTAGACTTAGAGAAGGCAACTCAAGAAGATATCCTAAGAAAAGCTGAGCTGCAATTAGAAGAAGAGCAAACACAGCTACTAGAGAAGGCAGAGCAATTACAAGGCTCTAAGAATGACCTTTATCATAAAGTCCGTTCTATTGACCTCCTTAAGTCAGAAGTGGATAAGCAGACTTCATTAGATGAGCAAATGGATTATCGTCATATGCAACTTAGTGAGTCTATTGCTCGTATGAATAGCGAAATCGCTCACCAAGAAGTACATCTTAAAGTACAAGAGAAGAAATGCACTGAATTAAAAGAAAGCTTAAGTCTACAAGGGACACTTTTTGCGACACAAGATCAAAGCAAAAAGGATACCGAAGTAGCGCTTCAAAAAAGCCTTCATCAAAAGCAACAAATGGAGCAGGAGCTTGCGCAGACCACACGTCAGCATCAATGGCTTATGCAAATCAAGAATGATTTTGAAGGGTATTTTCATAGTGTTAAGCAAGTCCTCACACTTAAGAAAAGTGATGAAGCGAAGTGGGCAGGTATACTAGGGATTACAGCAGACTTAATTGAAGTGCCTGAACAGTATGAAGTTGCCATGGTGACAGCTTTAGGGGGGACGATGCAGCACATCGTTACCAAATCAGAAAAAGATGCTAAAGCAATGATTCAAACCATGAAACAACGTGGTATAGGCAAGGTGACTTTCTTACCGCTGGATACCATCCAGCCTTACCCGCTCACAAAAGAAATGGAAGCTTTACGCCAAGAAAAAGGCTTTATAGGTCTAGGAAGTGAAATTATCACTTATGAACCAATGTACAAGCCAGTAGTAGAATACTTATTAGGGCGCATCCTTATCGTTGACCATGTAGAAAATGCATCACACCTAGCACGCAAGTACAAGTATAAGTACAAGATCGTAACCCTTGAAGGGGAAGTGTTTAATGCAGGTGGATCTTTAAGTGGGGGAAGTGTCAAAAATAATAAAAACAATATGTTTGCACGTAGCCGAGAGTTAAATCAGCTTAAAGATAAAGAAGACACACTTACAAAGCAATTAGTAGCCTTAAAGCAAGAGATTGGACAATTACAAGACAAACATCAAGCAGTACTTGCAGAGTGGGATCGACTCACACAGCTTATGATGGACTTACAAGACCAAGAAAAGCATGTGATTGTCGAAGTGAGTAAGGCAACTAATAGCTTAAGTTTGACGAAAGAATCTCAACTGCAATTAGTAGAAGAAAAGCTGCGTATTGAAGAAGTCAAAGAAAAGGCTGAGGGTGATCGTCAAAAGCTCTATGAAGAAATAGAGACTTTAGAACAAAATTTATCAACAGATGAAGCAGAACTTAAGGTACTTGAATTAGCGTTAGAGCGTTTGAAAGAAGAAAATGAAGCGCATCGTAACCATGTGACAGAGAAAAAGATTGCACTTTCACAAACGACGCAAAACATCACGCACATCAAAGAGCAGATTAGTCAGACAGAGAAAAACATCGCAAATACCAAAGATCAGCATACAAGCATTATCTCAAGACAAGGTGAACTTCGTAGTGATAAAGTGAAACTCCAAGAAGCCATTGTAGCATGCCATAAGGCTATCGAAAAGGTCGAACAAGAAATCATCGAAGCACATGGGAAAAAGCAAACCTATGATGCGACGAAAGAGCAGCTAGAGCAAGAAGAGGCGAGTATTGAGGAAAGTCTAAAGCATCTATTAGAAGTCAATGAACGCCTAAAAGAAGAGCACTTTAGACTGATTCATCAACAAGAGAACTTGCAGGCCGAAAATGAAAAATACCATGAGATGATTTGGGATCAGTATGAATTGACGTATACAAGTGCTTTAGTCTTCAAAAAAGAGATGGGTACATTGGCTGAAATTAAAAAAGAAGCAGATACGTTAAGAGCCCGTATTAAGACATTAGGAAGTGTGCATGTCAATGCAGTGGAAGAATACGAAGAGACAAAAACACGCTATGAGTTTTTAAGCACCCAAAGAGAAGACATCGAAAAAGCAGAAGAAACATTAAAAGAGCTTATTGATCGTTTAACGATGCAAATGCATACGATTTTCCGTGAGCAGTTCGAAGCCATAGCTACAAACTTTACACAAGTGTTCCAAGAGCTCTTTGGAGGCGGTATTGCTTTCTTACAGCTAGTAGATGAAGAAAACATTCTGGAGTCAGGTATTGAGATTGTAGCAAAGCCACCAGGCAAGAAGCTTCAGAATATGACCTTACTATCAGGGGGAGAAAGAACCCTTACAGCCATTGCATTACTTTTTGGTATTTTAAAGCTTAAGCCATCACCATTCTGTGTACTGGATGAGATTGAGGCTGCACTTGACGATGCCAACGTTTTACGCTTTGCAGAATATTTAGGAAGCCTTTCAAAAGACACCCAATTCGTGGTTATTACCCATAGAAAAGGGACAATGGAGCGAGCAGATACACTTTATGGTGTAACGATGCAGGAGAGAGGGGTATCTACCGTACTATCCATCAAACTTGAAGAAGCGACTCAGTATTTAGATAAAAAATCAAGCTAGGAGGGATGCACATGTCATTCTTTAAAAGATTATTTGGGAAAAAAGAAGAACCTAAGCAGACAACAGAAAGCCCAGTAGGGGAAAAGGTTCAAGAAATCATAGAGCCAGTAGAAGAAGAGCAGGTAGAAGAAGCGGAAGAAGAGCTAGCCCAAGAAGTGGAAGAACCAGCGAAAGAAGAGCTAGTTGAAGAGGTAGAAGAACTAGCAGAAGAAGTAGCAGAAGAAGTAGAAGAGCTAGTTGAAGAAGTAGAAGAACTAGCAGAAGAAGTAGAAGAGCTAGTTGAAGAAGTAGAAGAACTAGTAGAAGAAGAGCCGGTTCAAGAAGTGGAAGAACCAGCAGAAGTAGAAAAGGTAGAAGAAGTCCCACCTACTGCTAAGAAAAAAGGGTTCTTTAGTAAGCTTGTAGAAGGGCTTAGTAAGACACGTGATCAGTTTATGGGTACCGTAGATGAAGTATTAAAAGGCTTCAAGAAAATAGATGAAGATCTGTATGAAGAATTAGAAGAAGTCCTTATTATGGCGGACTTTGGGGTAGATACAACTCTTGCAATCATCAGCAAAGTAAAAACAATCGTAAAAGAGCGTAAGCTTACAGAACCAGAACAATTAAAAGAAGCCTTAAAAGAAGTCATCACACAAATTCTTACAGCACAAGAAGTGACACCTATTATTGATGAATCAAAGCAAAATGTTATCCTTGTTATAGGGGTAAATGGTGTAGGAAAGACAACAACAATTGGTAAGCTTGCAAACCAATTTAAACAAGATAATAAGAAAGTTATTCTTGCAGCAGCGGATACTTTTAGAGCAGCAGCCATCGAGCAGTTAGCTGTATGGGCAGGACGTGCAGGTGTAGACCTTATTAAGCATGATGAAGGCACAGATCCAGCTGCGGTTGTATTTGACGGCGTACAAGCTGCCAAAGCAAGAAAAGCAGATATTCTAATTTGTGATACAGCAGGACGTCTTCAAAACAAGACAAACTTAATGAAAGAACTTGAAAAAATTGGACGTATCATTGATCGCGAATATCCAGATGCACACAAAGAAGTACTTATCGTATTAGATGCTACTACAGGGCAAAATGCTATCTCACAAGTAAAAGTATTTAAAGAAGTAGCCAAAGTAGATGGTATCATTCTTACGAAACTTGACGGTACAGCAAAAGGTGGCGCTGTAGTTGGTATTTGCGAAAGTCTACAAGTTCCTGTAAAATATATAGGTGTAGGGGAAAAGATAGAAGATCTACAAGTGTTTGATCCACAAGCATTTGCAGACGCATTATTTACAAAAAGTGAAAAATAGTGGTTGACAAATAGGTATAGATTCATTATAATTCATGTGTAAAGCAAAAAGGGCTGACACTTACTAGGGGGTGAATTGAATGGAGAAGTTTTTAGAAGTCACATACCTTTATGATTTTTATCAAGAGTTACTGACACAGAAGCAGAGAGATTTGCTATGTGAGTATTACTTTGACGATTTATCATTAGGTGAACTTGCCATTCAGCATCAGATTAGTAGGCAGAGCGTATTTGACACCATTAAGAAAGGTGAACAGAAGCTTCTAGATTACGAAGGTAAGCTAGGCTTATGGAAAAAGTACCAACGTCAGGAAAAAATCCTTACAGACATGAAGAAAATTGTAGCCGACTTGCAGAATGATGTAAGTTCAGGTAAACAAGAAGATATACAAGGGTTAAGCACACTTTTGGATCAGTTAACCAGTGAAATGTAGGAGGATTTTAAAATGCCCTTTGATCAATTATCAGGTAAATTACAAGAGGTATTTAAACAACTCAAAAGTAAAGGAAAGCTTACAGATAAAGATGTGAAGTTAGCTTTGAGAGAAGTTAAGTTAGCACTTTTAGAAGCAGACGTTAACTTTAAAGTTGTTAAAAATTTTATAAAAACTATTGAAGAGCGAGCAATTGGTTCGCAAGTCCTTGAAAGCTTAACACCAGGACAGCAAGTTGTTAAGATTGTAAATGACGAGCTTGTGAGTCTGATGGGTGGTGCACAAAGTAAGATATTATTCTCATCTAAAGGGATTACACCTATTATGATGGTAGGTCTCCAAGGTGCGGGTAAGACAACGACTAGTGGAAAGCTTGCAGCACTTATTAAATCTCAAGGCAAACGTCCACTACTTGTAGGATGTGACGTTTATCGACCAGCAGCTATTGAGCAGCTTACAAAGGTTGGTAAGCAAGTGAACGTACCAGTGTTTTCATTAGGTATCGATCATAATCCAGTAGATATTGCCAAAGCAGGTATGGCTTATGCGAAAGAGCATAATCATGATGTGGTAATTCTAGATACAGCAGGTCGTTTACACATTGATGAAGTCTTAATGGACGAGCTTAAGTTCATTAAATCAGATGTTAAACCAAGAGAGATTTTACTCGTTGTCGATGCCATGACTGGACAAGATGCAGTGAATGTAGCTGAATCTTTTGATGGTGCATTAGGCATTGATGGTGTCATCATGACAAAACTTGATGGTGATACAAGAGGTGGTGCAGCCCTATCTGTTAAAGCAGTTACAGGCAAGCCAATTAAGTATGCAGCAATGGGCGAAAAACTAAGTGATTTAGAACCGTTCCATCCAGAACGTATGGCATCTCGTATACTTGGTATGGGAGACGTCTTAACACTTATTGAAAAAGCACAGCAAAACATTGATGAGAAAAAAGCAAAAGAACTTGAAGCGAAGTTTAGAAAAGCTGAATTCAACTTTGAGGACTTTTTAGATCAGATGAATCAAGTGAAAAACATGGGGCCACTTAATCAAATTATTGGCATGATTCCAGGAATGAACCAAGCAAAACTTGGCGATATTCAAGTGGATGATAAGCAGCTTGCCCATATTGAAGCGATTATTCTTTCGATGACAAAAGAAGAAAGACTTAATCCAAGTCTTATCAATATGGCACGTAAGAAGCGTATTGCTAAAGGGTCAGGAAGAGATATCCAAGAGGTAAATCGCCTGATGAAGCAGTTTGAGCAGATGCAAACCATGATGAAGCAGTTCTCTGGTATGATGAAAGGCAAAAAAGGCAAACATAAGTTTCCTTTTATGTAAATAGAAAAAATTATAACTTAATTACACGGAGGTAATGAACATGGCAGTAAAAATTCGTTTAAAAAGAATGGGACAAAAGAAAGCTCCTTTTTATAGAATCGTAGTAGCAGATTCTCGTTCACCAAGAGATGGACGTTTCATCGAGGAAGTTGGATACTTCAACCCTTGTCAAGAACCAAATGAATTAAGCGTAAACAAAGAAGCTGTTGAAAAATGGTTAGCAAATGGTGCTCAACCAACAGAAACAGTTAAAGCATTAATCAAAAAATCTGGTATTGAAATGTAATACCCACTTGGAGGTATCCGATGAAAGATTTAGTAGAAGTAATAGCCAAGGAATTGGTGGATTGTCCAGAAGAAGTGTTTGTTTCACAAAAAGAAGATGATCATACAGTAACTATTGAACTTAAAGTGTCCCAAGATGACATGGGTAAAATCATCGGAAAGCAAGGCAAAATTGCAAAAGCAATTCGTACCGTAGTTAAATCAGCTGCTGCTTCTTCTCATAAAAAAGTAGTAGTAGAAATTATGCAATAGGTTAGGGCTTGCCCTAACCTATTTTGTATAATAGCCGAATGTCCGATAGAAGCTTGTATGCGTATAAGAGGCATCGCGGTGGGAAGACTAAAGAAAAGTAAGGTGTATTTAAGTAAGGGATTGGATGGAGGATCTTTTACTTAAGTATTTCATACTAAAGGTAAATAACGAGGAGGTTCGTAGAATGACAGAAATGTTTACTATTGGAAAAATAGTTAATACACATGGTGTAAAAGGAGAAATGCGCGTTAAGCCATCTACAGATGATATTAAGCGTTTTGAAAAGTTAAAGACAATTTACGTAGAGCAAAGAGAATTAAAGTCTTATGAGATTGAAAGTGTTAGATATCATAAGGATTTCGTACTGATGCGCTTAAAAGGCGTGGATACAATGAACGATGCAGAGCTTCTAAAAAATGCACAGCTTAAGATTGATCGTAAGGATAGCTTACCATTAGGCGAAGATGAGTACTATATGTGTGATTTATATGACCTAGAGGTTGTGACAGAAGAAGGTAGAAAGCTTGGAATCATCACAGATATTCTTGTAACAGGCAGCAATGATGTTTATGTGGTCAACGATAAAGAAAACAACAAAGAGATTTTGATTCCAGCCATTAAGCAATGTATTAAAAAAGTATCTATTGCTGATGGACAAATGATTGTTCATTTACTTAAGGGGTTAGAATAATGAAAATCACAATTATGACTTTATTTACTGAAATGGTAAATGGCGTCATTAACTATAGTATTATGGGCCGAGCTAAGCAAAATGGCCTTGTAGACATTGATGCCATAGATATCCGTCAGTTTGCGCAAAATAAGCATTTGCAAGTAGATGATTATCCTTATGGTGGCGGTGCAGGTATGCTGATGATGGCAGAGCCTGTATGCTTATGTTATGAGCATTTATGTGAGCAGATGCCTACTGAGACAAAACCACGCGTCGTCTATATGACGCCACAAGGCAAGCCATGGAATCAACAGATGGCAGAGGAGTTTGCGAAAGAAGAGCATATTATCCTGCTTTGTGGACATTACGAAGGTATTGACCAACGTGCTATAGATGCCATCGTTACAGATGAAGTCTCTATGGGGGACTATGTCCTAACAGGAGGGGAATTACCTGCGCTTACAGTGGCAGATAGTATTATAAGGCTTGTACCAGGTGTACTTGGTAAGAAAGAATCCTTCGAAGATGAAAGCTTTTCAGAGGGTCTTTTAGAGTATCCACATTATACAAGACCTGCTGTTTTTAGAGATATGCCAGTGCCAGAAGTGCTTTTATCAGGGAATCATAAGAAAATTGATGCGTATAGGCGTGAGCAAGCGATCATTAATACCTTCAATAAACGTCCAGATTTACTGAAGAAAGCACCTCTTACAAATAAAGAAAAGCAATTTATAGCAGAATATGCAAAAACAAGTTGCAAAAAATAGAGAGACATGCTATAATTTTGTGGTGTTATTACGGATGGTCCGCTGATCGCTTATAGATTATAGATTAAGAACATCTCAGAAAAAAGGAGACTTAGATTATGAAAAATCAAATCATTCAAGAAATCGAAAACGCGCAATTAAGAGAAGTTGCAGCATTCAACGTAGGTGATACAGTACGTGTATACGCTCGTATCAAAGAAGGTCAAAGAGAACGTGTTCAGATGTTCGAAGGTATCGTTCTTAAAAGACAAAATGGTGGCGCTCGTGAAACTTTCACAGTAAGAAGAGTATCTTACGGTGTTGGTGTAGAAAAAACATGGCCAGTACATTCACCAAAAATCGAAAAAATCGAAGTTATCCGTCTTGGTAAAGTAAGACGTGCTAAACTTAACTACTTACGTCAGCGTGTAGGTAAAAACGCTAAAGTAAAAGAATTAATTAGATAATTTGCATTAATAAAATAAAAAGGGACTTTTTAAGTCCCTTTTTGTGTATAGAAATGAAGTGGAAACAGTGAAAAGAAATGAAAGTCGCTCATTTAAAAAGCAGCTTGTAAACTTTGGTATAGACCTACTGATTGCACTGGCAGTTGTCCTATTAATCAATCAATTTATTGTCCAAAACCAACGGGTAGAGGGAAACTCTATGGCACCTACAATGAAAAACGGTGATATGGTCTTGATGAATAAGTGGATCTACCACTTCATAGAACCTCAAGTTGGCGATATTATTGGCTTTTACGCTGAGGGCTTAAATGGAAAAGTAGTAAAACGTATTCTAGGTGTACCTGGTGACGTTATTGATTTTAAAAATAATATGATTTATAGAAATGAACAACCTATCCTTCAAGACGATAGTTATGGTATTTTTAATAAAGGTGATCGTAAGTATCCTTACACTGTGCCAGAGGGCACCTACTTTGTTATAGGAGATAACTATAATCAAAGTATAGATAGTCGTTATCATTACATAGGTGACGTTCCAGAGGAAGCGATTTGTGGGCGTATCAGCTTACGTCTATGGCCGTTTGGAATCAATCCTGTACTTAAATAAGCAACATAAAGGTGAATAATATGCAAATACAATGGTATCCAGGTCATATGACCAAAACAAAAAGACTTATTGAAGCAAACATTAAACTCGTAGATATTGTTATCGAACTCGTTGATGCGCGTGCACCCTATAGTACTAAAAATCCAGATATCGATAAGTTCGCAGCCAATAAAATGCGTCTTATCATTTTAAATAAGGCGGATTTAGCAGATCCACAATTAACAAAAGAATGGATTAAGTGGTATAGTGGACACAATGTTAAAGTTGTAGAAGTAACATCTACATCAGGTAAGGGGATTAAAGAAGTGACGAAAGTCGCAGAAGACTTACTAAGTGAAAAGATTGCAAGAGATAAAGCACGTGGTCGTATTTACCGTCCAATACGTGCAATGATTGTAGGTATTCCAAATGTAGGGAAATCGACATTTATTAATACTCTAGTTGGTAAAGGTACAGCTAAGACTGGTGATAAGCCAGGGGTGACACGTGGTAAGCAGTGGGTCAAAATTAAAAAAGGCTTTGAACTGTTAGATATGCCAGGGATTTTATGGCCAAAGTTTGAAGATCAAGAAGTGGCTTTAAGACTTGCTTATCTAGGATCTATTAATGATGATATATTAGATAGCAGAGAGTTAGCACTACACTTCTTAGATCATGGACACAAATACTTTAAAAAGAATGTTGAAGAGCGCTATAAAGTAGAAATGACAGAAGATATGACATCTTATGATTATTTACTTGCTATTGGTAAAAAGAGAGGCTTTATTGTATCTGGGGGAAGTGTGGATGAAACACGTACAGCCAATATGATTCTTGATGAATATCGTAGTGGCAAGTTAGGTAAAGTAACACTCGAGCTCCCAGAAACCACTACAAAATAGAAAAGAGTGATTTCAGTGAGTAAAATACGCAATTTTTTAGAGTTTATGAAGGAACCTATGCTAGCTGTTTTAGCGGCTTTACTTATTAATCAATTTTTATTTATGCATACAAGGGTACCTACCGGCTCTATGGAAAAAACAATCATGCCAAAAGATCACTTGGTGGTGAATCGTGTACCGACCTACTACCGTGACCCCATGCGTGGTGAAATCGTGGTATTTGAAGGTGATTATGAAAAGCTTATCAAGCGCGTCATCGGCTTACCTGGTGATGTTATTGATTTAAAGGATAATGTTGTCTACATTAATGGGGAAGCCTTAGAAGAGAAAGACTACATTAATTTAGATGAGGTATCTGATAGAGAAGTAATTTATAATGTACAGTTTCCTTATGAAGTGCCTGAAGAAAGTTACTTTCTTATGGGAGATAACAGAGGCAATAGCTTAGATAGTCGTTATTTTGGACCTGTATCAAGAGATAAAATTTTAGCCATCGGAGCGGTCAAGATTTGGCCACTTTCACAAATGGGTGTTTTAGAATAAAAAGGGGGGATGTGTAGTGGAGAAATGGAAGCGACTACTTGATTTTATCAAGGAGCCTATCTTAGTGATATTACTTGTTTTATTTATTTTTCAATTTATAGGAGCAAGGACAGAAATTCCCTCAGAATCAATGGTTCCTACAATTAATGTAGGCGATCAATTACTCATTACACGTATACCGACTTACTATAAGAATCCCGAAATAGGTGATATCGTTATTTTTTGGGAAGATAACACCAGCATGATTAAGCGTCTTATAGCAGGCCCTCTAGATGAAGTGGACTTAAGAGATGGGGATGTGTATGTAAATGGTGAATGTATCGATGAAAGTGCTTATGTACGTTATGAGCATAGCACTTACCCACTCCATGGAACGGATATAACCTTTCCTTTGATTGTTCCAGAAGACCATTATTTTGTCATGGGGGACAACCGAACAAGTAGCGCAGATAGTCGCTACTTTGGCCCTATATCAGAAAAGCAACTGCGGGCTATAGGCGCGTATCGTATTTGGCCACTAGCAGAAAAAGGAGTTTTAAAATAAGCACATGAAGTTAAAAGAAATAGACGTACATTTAGCTTCTCTGGAAGGAGAAGAACTTTTAAGACACTTAGTGACCTATGGTGAAGATGATCGAGTAGGTGTGAAGAAACTTTGTGATAAATATCGTAAGCGCTATGAAAAAGAGCAAGCGATTAAAGAAGAGTGGGCAAGTAAGCTTGCTTTTGATAGCTTCTTTCATGAGGATCAGCACATTTTAGTGGGAATAGATGAGGTAGGTCGCGGACCCCTTGCAGGGCCCGTAGTGGCTGCGGCAGTTATTTTACCTTATGACTGTGATCTAACAGGGGTTAAAGATTCTAAAAAACTGTCCGAAGAAAAAAGAGAAGAACTTTTTGATAAAATCCAGCAACAAGCATTGGCAATTGGTGTAGGTATCGTACCGGCAGAAGTCATTGATGAAATTAATATTTTGCAAGCTACTTTTTTAGCTATGAGAAAAGCAGTAGCTGAGCTTGGCCAGCCAATTGATATCATATGCGTAGATGGCGATAAGACGATTCCACAACTGGACGTGGTACAGCATGCGGTCATCAAAGGCGATGATAAAAGCGCAGCCATCGCAGCGGCTAGTATCATTGCTAAAGTGACGAGAGACCGTATGATGAAGGCCTACGCCAAAGAGTACCCAGCTTATGATTGGGAAAGTAATAAAGGCTATGGCAGTGCAAAGCACTACGAAGGGATTCGCGTGAGTGGGACGACGCCTCTTCACCGCCAATCGTTTTTATAGCAGTTACCAAAAGGTTTTCAGACAAGACATCACTTAAAAATGGGGGATGAAAATGGTCAATTACGGAAAACTTCAGCAAGTTATGACGAATACCTTATTAAATCAAAAAGCTGCCTTGACAGATGATACAAAGGCAGCTTTTTTGAAGTGTAAGGAACTTTTTTTACAAGGATTGACAGTAGGTGATTTATTAGAAGGTACATTGGTAAAAATGCCAGAAGGCAACCTGATGTTGCAGCTCAAGGAAGGCATACAATTACCTGTACAACTACTAGATGCCTTACCTTTGCATGAAGCGTTACAGTTTGTGGTGGAAGCAGTTAAAGGGGATCAAGTCTATATTAAGCCCAGTCAACCTGAAGCTACTATGGCAGAAAAAGCGATTCAAACATTTGGACTACCTGAAACTACCGAAATGAAGCACTGTGTCACGACCTTTGTGGAGAAGGGCATGGCATTAGATAAAAGCAGCTTGCTAAAGACTTATTATTTACATAAACAAATGCAATTACCGATAGAAGTGGTTGTGAACTTAGTAGAGCACTTAGGCGATGAAGTCAAGAACGTATGGGGGAATTTCAAGCAATTACCACAAACTTATCTTAAAGAGGCAGTTCAGCAACTTGGAGAGCTTATGGATATGCCACCACAAGAGGTGCACAAAGAGATGTGGGCTAAGCAACAGTTGCAACTTATGAAAGTATTAGGTGGGCAACTGCCAGCCAGTGAAAGAGATGCGATTCTTTCGCAATGCTTTAAGGAAGGGGCACTGGAAGTACAATTCCTTAAAGAGTGGCTTACACCTTTAGAGCATACGTCTAAGAATCAACTATCAGAGATGCCTAAAATCCCTGATGGCCTCCTACAGAAATATATAAATGATGGGCAACCTTTTCAGCTTTTACTGAAGCAACTGCATGAAAGTGTTTTTACTTTAAGTGCAGAAAAGCTACAAATATTCAAGAAATGTGAGCTACCGATTCAACAAACGCCTTTGTTTGAAAGTTATGAGTGCCTACAAAAGTGCTTAGAGCAAGTGGAAGAAAAGTGTTTAACCAAAGAAGGCAGAGAACTTTTGCGTACCATACAAGAACCCATGACGCAGTATAGTAAGATTCAAGACCACGGTCAGTACTATACCTGTCTTTTTCAAGCGCAAGAACAGCGCAAACAAGCAGAACTGTATTTCTTTAAGCCCCATAAAAAAGTAAATGGCAATAAAAAAGATTATTTAGCCGTTATCGCACTTGATTTACCAGCTTTACATGAGCTAGAGGTACATGTTCATCAGCAAGATCAGGAGATAAGCGTGACTTTCTATGTAGGCGATGAGGATAAACAAAGGTTTTTAGCGGGACATTTGATGGAGGTACAAGCACGACTAGATACGGTGCATAAACGTAAAATTTATATAAGTTGTCAGATAAAAAAAGAAGCAAACATCAAGAAAAGTACCATAGACCAGAGTTTTACCGGCCTAGATGTCAAAGTGTAGGGAGGCAATATGGAAGATAAGATGAAGAAAGTCGTGGCACTTTCTTATGAGAATGGGATGGAAGCCCCACAAGTGGTGGCATCTGGTAAGGGGTACGTAGCGGATCATATACTGGAAGAAGCTAAAAAACATGACATTCCCGTTTATGAAGATGCAAAATTGGCTACACTTTTAACAGAAATAGAAGTGGGAGCACAGATACCAGAAGCGCTATATGATGTGGTAGCAGAAATCTTAGTATTTGTAAGTGATATGGATGAACTGTATGGGAAAATCGGAAGTAAAGCAAAATAACAGAGTGATAGGCAGTTACTATGAAGACCGGGCAGCGGCATTTTTAGAAAGTAAGGGCTATACGCTTTTGGCAAGGAATTTTCGAAATGCCAAAGGGGAGATAGACATTATTGCGACAGATGGCGAATACACTGTATTTGTTGAAATTAAGTACCGTAAACATGTGGGGTGTGGTTATCCAAGAGAAAGTGTGCATCGCCGCAAGCAAGCAACTCTTATACAAGTAGCCACTTTTTATTTGGTGAAGTATAAACTTTATGATACCCCGGTACGGTTTGATGTCATCGAAATCGTAGACCAAGAACTGCATCATATAGAGAATGCTTTTATGAAAGGAGAATAGCAGATGAGTAAAAAAACGGAGTCGATCAAGTATGATAAAAAGATACCTTATGTGGTCTTTCCACAGTGGGAAAAGGAAGCGAGCATGGCTCATTGCTTCACCACTAAGTTAGGTGGTGTAAGTGAGGATGAATGGTGTGCGCTAAATCTAGGGTTCAATAGAGGCGATGCCCATGAGAATGTGGTAGCCAATTATGAGAAGGTATGTGAGCTTTTAGAGGTGCCTCTAGCATCTTTAGTTTTATCAAGGCAAGTCCATGAAGATAAGATTGCTTATGTAGGTGAAGAAGCGTGCGGGAATGGCATTCTTTACCCAAATAAGTGGGAGAGTATGGACGGTATTTACACTGATCAAAAAAATGTAACATTGGTAACTCACTATGCAGATTGCGTACCACTGTTCTTTTATGCCAGAGATTATGGTATGATAGGAGTTGCCCATGCTGGATGGCGAGGAACTGTGTCAGAAATTGGAGTAAAAATGATTGAAAAATGGCATAAGACACATCATATTCCATTAGAAGCCATTGAGGTCGGCATTGGTCCATCTATTGGTCCATGTTGCTTTGAAGTACATAACGATGTTGCAGATGTTTTTTTACAAAAATTTGGGCACACAGATTTTATTGTAGAAAACGACTTAAATGGAAAGTATAATATTAATTTATGGGAATGCAATAAGCAAAGTATGGTGCGTGCAGGGCTAAAAGAAAATCAAATCGTATGTCTAGAGTTGTGTACGTGTTGTGAACATGATGTATTTTATTCACACCGACATACTCAAGGTAAGCGAGGCACTTTAGGTGCTTTTATGGTATTGAAATAGGAGATGACAGAAAGTGAAACCAACTAATAAACTAAAACCACATCAGATTATAGATGTTTTACCAGATAGTATTGCAGAAGAATTAGAAATCGAAAAAGGTGATAGCTTACTTGCAATTAATGGTGAAAAAATTCAGGACGTTTTTGATTACCGTTATTTATTATGTGATGAAGTGATCGAAGTAAGCATCAAAAAAGCTAACGGTGAATTATGGGATTTAGAAATAGAAAAAGATTATCATGAAGATCTAGGACTTGTATTCGAGACGGATTTAATGGATGAACTTATTCGCTGTCGCAATAAGTGTCAATTTTGTTTTATTGATCAATTGCCACCCAATATGCGAAAAACCGTTTATTTTAAAGATGATGACTGGCGTATGTCTTTCCTCAATGGGAATTACATTACCATGACCAATATGTCTGAAGAAGATATGGATCGCCTCATCAAATACCACTTATCACCCCTTAATATTTCGATTCATGCAACCAATAGCGAAGTAAGGCAAAATCTGATTCATAATAGACATGCAGGTAAGATTATGGATCAAATGAAACGTTTGGTAGACAATGGTATCGAAGTGAATGGCCAGATCGTACTCTGTAAAGGCCTTAATGATGGCAAGGTGCTAGATGAAACCATTGGTGATTTAAGTTCCCTAATCCCTCATATTTTATCGTTAACAGTGGTGCCAGTAGGTATTTCACGCTTTAGAGAAAACCTACCGAACCTACAAGGCTTTGATGAAGCATCGGCAAGAGAAGTTGTTAAAGTCATCGAAAAATGGCAAAGCTATTACCTAGAAAAGATGGGGACTCGCTTTGTGTTTGCAGCAGATGAATTTTATGTGACAGGCAATATGCCACGACCAAACTATGACGATTATGAACAGTTCCCAGTACTTGATAATGGGGTAGGCATGCTTACGAAATTCGAATATGAATTAGAAGAAGCGTTAGCACAGACAGAGGGTGATGAGGAAAGCTTTGAGTGTTCCCTTGTCACAGGCTGTATTGCAGAAGCCTTTATGAAAGCCTGTGCTGAGCGTGTACAAACGAAGTTCCCAAATGTAAAAATCCACGTGCATCCAGTTGTAAATCATTTCTTCGGCGAGCAAGTGACGGTAACAGGCCTTCTTACGGGCCAAGATATCGTCAGCACTTTACAAGGAAAAAAATTAGGTAAAGTTTTGCTCATTGCAGAAAATATGCTAAAATGTGGGGAAGAGATTTTTTTAGATGACTATACTTTGAAAGAGTTATCTGATAAGCTTAATATAGCTATACAAGTTGTTCCAAATGAAGGATCTGAGTGGCTAGAAAAGATTAAAGACCAAAAGGAGAAATACAAGAATGAGTAAACCAATCGTAGCAATTATAGGAAGACCGAATGTAGGTAAATCTACATTATTTAATAGACTTACAAGATCAAAAATTTCAATCGTAGATGATACACCAGGTGTAACACGTGACCGTATTTATGCTGATGTGGAATGGTTAAAATACCGTTTTACAATGATTGATACAGGTGGTATCGAGCCAGATAGTACAGATATTATTTTAAGCCAAATGAGAAGACAAGCTGAAGCAGCTATTGATGCAGCAGATGTTATCGTTTTCCTTGTGGATGTAAAGACAGGACTTACAGATTCAGATATGCACGTTGCGAATATGCTTCGTAAAGCACATAAGCCAGTGGTACTGGTTGTTAACAAAGTAGATGACATGGTGACACAAACGATGGGTGTTTATGAGTTCTACAACTTAGGTCTTGGGGATCCAATTCCAATTTCAGCTGGACAACCATTAAACCTTGGGGATATGTTAGATGAAATCGTTAAGCATTTCCCAGAAGACGCGGACGAAGAAGAAGAGGATGACTCAATTAAGATTGCTATTATCGGTAAACCTAACGTAGGAAAGTCTTCATTAGTTAATAAAATCGTAGGTGAAGAGCGTGTTATTGTAAGTGATATTGCAGGAACAACCAGAGATTCAGTAGATACCGAAGTAGTCATTGATGGACAGAAGTTTGTGCTTATCGATACAGCGGGTCTTCGTAAAAAGAAAAAAGTAAAAGAATGTATTGAGAAATACAGTATTATTCGTACGGTAGCAGCTGTTGAACGTGCAGATATTGTTCTTCTTATGATCGATGCAGAAGAAGGCATCACCGAGCAAGATACAAAGATTGCAGGGATTGCCCATGAAGCGGGTAAAGGTTCTATTATCGTTGTGAATAAATGGGATGCGATTGAGAAGAATGATAAGACGATGAATGCGTACCTTAAAGACTTAACAAATACATTAGCTTACATGCAATATGCACCATGTGCGTTTATCTCTGCAAAGACAGGTCAACGTGTAGGAAAATTATTTGATAACATTCGTAGTATTTCTGAGACACAAACAATGCGTATTAGCACAGGTGTCCTAAACGATGTACTTTATGAAGCAATGGCAATGAATCAACCACCTACAGATAAAGGAAAGGCGCTTAAGATTTACTACATGACTCAAGTAAGTATTAAGCCACCAACATTCGTTATCTTTGTAAATGATAAAGAGCTTATGCACTTCTCTTATTTAAGATATATTGAAAATCAAATGCGTGAAGCCTTTGGATTCAAAGGAACTCCTGTAAGATTTATCGTAAGAGAAAAAGGAGGTAGAGAATAAACATGTACAGAGTGATTGCACTTGGTCTAGGGTACCTATTAGGGGGCATACAAACTGCGGTTCTTTATAGCCGATTAAAAGGCATGGATATTAGAGAACACGGTAGTGGTAATGCAGGTGCCACTAATACGTTACGTGTATTAGGTAAAAAAGCAGGATTATTAGTATTTTTAGGCGATGTATTAAAGGCAGCGATTGCTGTTCTTATAGCGAAAGCTTTATTTAAGGAACATGCGTATGTGGTAGGTTTATATACGGGTATTGGTGCTATTTTAGGGCATAGTTACCCGATGTTCTTTAAATTCAAAGGTGGTAAAGGTATTGCCGTGACAGTAGGTGCTATTTACTTTATTGATTTTAGAGTAGCACTTATTGCAAGTATTGCATTTATACTATGTGCTTTTATAACGCGTATCGTATCTGTTAGCTCGATGTTGCTGACATTATCTATTCCGATAGGCATCATGCTTTTCCATCAGGGACAACCTTTTGTGATGGAAGCGACACTTTTAGGGGTTTTCATAGCAGCATTTACGGCGTACCGCCACAAAGAGAATATCAAGCGCTTATTGAATGGGACAGAGTCTAAATTAGGTGCTAAAAAATAAGAGGAGGTATTACCAATGAAAAATATTGCCGTTTTAGGAGCTGGAAGCTGGGGCTTAGCACTAGCGCTCCTTCTTAATGAAAAAGGTAATAACTTAACCATCTGGTGTTATGACCAAAAAGAAAAAGAAGATATTTTAGCACATCGTGAAAATAAAAGATGCTTGCCAGGTATTAAGCTGCCGATTGAAATGCAGTTTACGAACCATATGGAGGAAGCACTTAAAGATAAGGACTTTGTCATTATGGCAGTACCATCAAAAGCGATTCGTGCAACGATGGAAGCGGCAAAGTCATATCTTGAAAAGCAGACAATACTTGTTAATGTCTCAAAAGGTATCGAAGATGGTACGAATTTACGTTTATCAGAAGTTATGAAAGATGTAGCGAGTAATGAAGTAGCGGTGCTTTCAGGTCCAAGTCATGCGGAAGAAGTGGCAAGACATATTCCAACAACTGTGGTTGTAAGTAGTACTGAGATGCATGTAGCAGAGCAAGTACAAGATTTATTTATGACAGACTATTTCAGAGTTTATACAAACCCAGATTTAATAGGCGTTGAATTAGGTGGGGCTTTAAAGAATGTCATTGCATTAGCAGCCGGCATTGTAGAAGGTATGGGCTATGGAGATAATACAAAAGCAGCACTCATTACCCGTGGTATTGCAGAAATTTCACGTTTGGGTGTAGCAATGGGTGGTGAGCCAGCCACTTTCGCAGGACTAACAGGTATAGGTGACCTTATCGTTACGTGTACAAGTGGTCACAGTCGCAATAGACGTTGTGGCGAGCTTATTGGTCAAGGCTATACATTAGATGAAGCCATTAAAAAGGTCAATATGGTTGTAGAAGGTGTGCCAACTACTAAAGCTGGCTATGACCTTATGAAGGCGTACAACATTGAAATGCCAATACTTACAGTCATTTATAAAGGCCTTTTTGAGAATGTAAGTGTACAAGATGCTGTGAAACAATTGATGGGCCGTAATAAAAAAATGGAAACATTAGATTAATCTTAGGCATATATCGCCTATTTCCACATATATTTAAATGTACCCATACATTTTAAATATAAGGAGGCGTTCTAACATGGAGTATTATGACATTTATAGAGATATTTCAGAAAGGACAAACGGCGATATATACTTAGGAGTCGTAGGACCTGTACGTACAGGAAAATCCACATTTATTAAACGTTTTATGGAGGCACTTGTTATTCCAAACATTGAAAATGAGCATAGCAAGGTGCGCGCACAAGACGAATTGCCTCAAAGTGGTGATGGCAAAGTTATTACAACAACTGAACCAAAGTTTATACCAAATGAAGCTGTACAAATTAAAATCGGAGGCGATTTTGATGTACAAGTACGTATGATTGACTGTGTAGGGTATATGGTACCTGAGGCAGAAGGGCATATGTATAATAATGTACCACGTATGGTTAAGACACCTTGGTTTGAAGAAGAAATCCCATTCACTAAAGCTGCTGAAATGGGAACAAGAAAAGTAATTAATGACCATTCAACAATAGGAATTGTTATAACTACAGATGGAAGCATTACAGATATTGCGAGAAGTAGTTACATAGAAGCTGAAGAGCGCGTCATTAGTGAACTCAAAAAAATCGGAAAGCCTTTCGTTGTATTGTACAATACAAAGAGACCTTTTGATGCGCAAGTGCTAGAAGATGCTAGTAACTTAAGTAGAGAATATGATGTACCGGTACTACCAATGGATATCGCTCAGATGAAAGTAGAGGATATCAATCAGATTCTTGAAAAAGTGCTTTATGAGTTTCCACTTAATGAAATTCAATTTATGCTTCCTAAATGGGCTGAGGCGCTTGATAATGACCATTGGTTCAAGAAAGAATGGGTTTCTTACATCAAAGAGTTCATCTATCCATTAGATAATATCCGTCAATTAAAAGATGTATTAGAGAAGTTTAGAGAAGTTGAATTTATCAAGAGTATTTACTTAGAGCGTATTCAACTAGGCGAAGGCGTCGTTAAGATTGATGTCAATACGACAGAAGACTTATTCTACCGCATTCTTTCAGAAACAACGGGTATGGAGATTAATGGTGACCATGAATTAATGAGTTTGATTAAAGAACTAGCAGATACGAAGAGAGAGTATGACAAAGTAGCTTACGCACTCAATGAAGTGAAAGAAAGAGGCTACGGTGTAGTTGCTCCAATTTTTGATGAGCTAGAGCTTGAAGAACCAGAAATCGTGAAGCAAGGTAGTAAATTCGGTGTTAAACTTAAAGCAAGTGCACCAAGTTACCATATCATTCGTGCCAATATCCAAACAGAAGTATCACCTATTGTAGGTACTGAAAAACAAAGCGAAGATTTGGTAAATTATTTACTCAGTGAATTTGAAACCGATCCATCTAAATTATGGGAATCAAATATCTTTGGCAAATCACTTCATGAATTGGTTAATGAAGGTCTACAAAACAAGCTTTATCGTATGCCAGAAGATGCTCAAGAAAAGCTACAAGAAACGTTACAGAAAATCATCAATGAAGGAAATGGTGGTCTTATCTGTATCTTATTATAAAAGGCACAATGTGCCTTTTTTTTTATGCACTATTGCAAGATTTTCCAATCCATTATATGATTAAAAATATGAAATGAATTAATGGATGTGAAAGAGTGAAAAAACAAGGGAAAAAAAATAATAACATGAGTATAAATAAACAAAAACGTACAAATACGTATCAGTTAGAAGATTACAGAAATAAAAAAGAAGGACGACGCACCAGTTATGATAATCCATACAGTAATGGTGCATCAGATGAAGGGCGACGTACAAGTCAGAATCCGTATCGTAACCATTACCAAAGCAATGGACCGATAGATACAGAGCGAAGACAAGCGACAGGCTATCAGCAACCTTTCTTTTATGACCAACAAGAAGCAAAAGCTTCAGCAACGCCAGAAGCTAGAAGGCAGGCGATTAAGCAAAACAATAAGATAACACGCAAAGATGCCTTAAAGCATAGAAAACGTCAGCGCAAATTATTTATAAGAAGGCTTATTGCCGTTGGAAGCGTTGTAGCATTTAGTGCTTATGGGATTATCAAATGTGTGGATTTGATACGCTATCCATCCATTTCTTATCAAGTTGTACAGGAAGGCGTCATTGATAATGGGCAAATGCGTGAAGGTATGATCGTAAGAAATGAACAAGTGGTGATGGGGAAAAAGGAAGGGAATATTCATTATATTATAGGTGAAGGTGAAAAAGTAGCTAAAAATGGACAAGTATGTTTTGTGGCAGATGATGATCAGATTGCCAGCACATTAGATGCTATGACAGCACTTGATGAGGACATTTATAGTTTGCAAGACAAGCGAAGTGAGTATTCTTATTTCCAGTCAGAGATTCATGCCCTTAATCGTGAAATTAAGGAAGATATGGGAAACTTCTATAGTAATAAGTACTGGCAAAAGCCAGGTGAAGTTTATGGACTTCGTAAACAACTAGAAAGAGTTATCCAAAACCGTACAGACATTTATATGAATGACCAAAGTGAATTGACAGAAGCGATGCAAGTAAGTCGTAAGGAGCTCCAAGAAAAATTAAAGAATGATAAATATGTAGGGTATGCAGAGCAAGCCGGGGTGATTTCCTATACGATAGATGGTTATGAAGGATTGAACTTCGAAAATGTCCAGCAACTCCAAGAAAAAGATTATAAAAAAGCACTTAAAGAAGCGAAGAATTTAGATGTGATGACCACGGATTATAGCGGTGTAGATAGACCTATGTATAAGGTTGTAAATGATAATCAGTGGAAGATTGTAACCTATATGGACTTTGAAGAGGCACAGCAGTATACAGTAGGTCACAACTATGTCTTCCATTTTGAAGCATATGGCGAACGCCCGGTAAACTTTAAGCTGGAAAGTGCAGTAGAAGAAAATGGAGAAATGAAGTGTGTCTTTACAGGCAAAGATTATATTTCAGACTTTCTTAATACAAGGTATGTGAAGTTTGTCATTGGCAAAAATAAAGCAGAAGGGCTTAAGATTCCACTTAAGGCCATTGTAGAGAAAAACATTATGCCGATACCGAACGAATATATCGTAGAAGAAGGCAGACAAAAAGGTGTGCTACGTCAAAATGGGGCTGAAGTTCAATTTACACCGATTAATGTGCAGTATGTGAATGATACCCACTCGTCAATCTTACAACAGATCGATAATCCGCAAACCGTCCAATTAGGCCAGAGCATCAAGCATCCTACAGAAGATGCGTCTTATACCCTTTCAGCGGTGGATGTGGTAAAAGGTGTTTATGTCATCAATGGGTCTTATGCAAAATTCAAGCCGGTTAGTATTTTGATGGCCAATGAAGATTATGCTGTCTTAGAAAAAGGTAATCGCGCATCAGTTAAAGAGAGAGACCAAATTATCTCTAATCCACAAAAAATTAAAGAAGATCAACTCCTAAAATACATGGATGTGAAAAATGAGTAAGAGGTGAAAAGCATGAAAGTTCAATTGGACATCATTAAAGAACGTATGAGTAAGGCGGCCCTTCAGGGAGGCAGAAAGCCAGAGGATGTAACACTTATTGCAGTTTCTAAGACTTATCCTGTAGAAGCGATCGAAGAAGCAGTAGCTTGTGGGATCGTTGATTTTGGAGAAAATAAGGTGCAAGAGCTCACAGGGAAAATAGAGGCATTGCCCAATGATGTCAAATGGCATTTGATCGGGCATTTACAAACCAATAAAGTAAAATATATTATTGGTAAGGTTGCACTTATTCATTCTGTAGATAGCATTAAGCTAGCAGCAGAAATTGAAAAACAGTCAGCTAAAGCGGGGGTTGTTACACCAATCCTTATTCAAATAAATATAGCAGAAGAAGACAGCAAGTTTGGCTTTAAGCTAGAAGAAGCAGAGCTGGTCGTCCGTGAAATAGCTACTTATGAGCATGTAAAAGTAGAAGGCTTTATGACAATAGCACCTTATGTTGACGATGCTGAAAAAAATAGACATATATTTAAGAAACTTTACCAGTTATCAGTTGACATGGAAAAACAAAACATTGATAATATAAGTACCCAAGTATTATCAATGGGAATGAGCAATGATTTTGAGGTTGCTATACAAGAGGGAGCTACCATGATACGCATTGGTACAGCTCTTTTTGGAGAAAGAGATTACGCGCATAAGGTAGGTACAGAGGAGGAAGAGAAATGAAAAACGTGATGAACAAAATGAAGGACTTTTTAATGCCACAAGATGAGTATGATGATGAAGATGAATTAGAGGAAATTGAACATAAATCAGAACCAGTAATGCCAAAACATCGAACAGTTATACAAGCACCAATACAACAGCCTAAGCTAGTACCTATGGGAGGCGCGAATGGAGCGAGTAAAATGGAAATTCTTAATTTTACAATGACAAGTTATGATATGACAGGTGAAGTTTTTAACTACATCAAAAGCAAAAAACCAGTAATCGTCAATATGCAACAGCTTAATGCAGCAGAGGTACAACGTGCAGTGGATTACTTAACAGGTGCATGCTATGCTTTAAATGGTGCAGTTGAACGCGTTGCAGAAAACATTTTTGTTTTTGCACCAGAAGACGTGAACTTATCACCAGATAGTATCAAACAAAAAAATACATGGCCTATTATATAGGCCTTTTATTTATAGAGGACAGTATATGGACTGGCGTAAATGTGCAAATGAAGAAGAACGCATTTTTTTAGAGCAATTAGTAGGGTGTATCCAAAAGTCAGATAAGCAATACAGAGGCTTTGCCACATCTTTTTATCAAAAAGAATGGATGGAGGAAGTCATCAAAAAGTATCTAGGAGCGCATGTATTAGCAACGATACAATTTGATGGAGGCTTTGAAGAGGCAGAGCGTCAAGTTGCATGCTATGGCTATGAGGCCTATGAAGAAAGCCCTGTACAAGTATTAGCAATTGGTGTGAAGACTGGGATTGGTAAGCCGCTTGGACATAGAGACTTTTTAGGGGCCTTATTAGGGCTTGGGATTGAACGTAGTAAGTTTGGTGACATTGTTGTCACACCAGAAGGTGCTTATGTGGGTGTGACGAAAGAATTGGCAGAGTATATATGTTGGCATCTGACATCTATTGGAAGATACAATAAATTAACCATTACAGAAACGCCAAGAGAAGCAATCGTCATGGAAGAGAAGCAGTTTAAAGAAATCTTAGGAACAGTACAATCCCTTAGAGCAGATGCACTGTTTGCCCTTGCATTTGGCATATCACGTACGACAGCGGTTAAGCTTTTACAACAAGATAAGGGTAAATGTAATGGGATGCAAGTTAAAAGTTCAGATACATTAAAAGTAGGGGATGTAGGAACATTAAGAGGTTATGGGAAAATGCGTTTTGTAAGTATCAATGGCACCACAAAGAAAGATAGAATTCATATTAAAATTGAAAAATATATTTAGGGGGCATAAAAATGTTATCACCAGTTGATATTCAAAACAAAGAATTTAAAAAATCAAAAATAGGCGGGTATAGTACGACAGAAGTCAATGAATTTTTAGATGAAGTACTGGAAGCTTACCAACACATTACAAAAGAAAACTACGAATTAAAAGATAAAATCAATATGCTAAATGAAAATATTCAGTACTACCGTACGATGGAAGCGACCATACAAAACACGTTAGTTTTAGCAGAAAAAACAGCACAAGATACAAAAAGCCTTGCTTATGAAAAAGCAGATCAAATCAAAAAAGATGCAGAGCAAAAAGCAGATGCACTTTTAGAACAAGCGAAAAAAGATATGTATACGATTAGTAATCGTACAGAAGAGCTTAAGAAACAGTACTTATCATTCAAAGTACAAGTGCGACAAATCTTACAAGGACAGCTTGAAATTATCGAGAAGCAAAACATTACGTTATTAACCGAAAACTTTAATACAACAACAGTAGACTTAGAAAAACCTATGTGGGAAGAAGAAGTCGCAACAGCAGTAGATGACGATGATACTTTTTATACAAAGGAATTTACATTAGTGGATGGTGATTTATGAGATGTATAGGGTCTAATGACAACAAACCTTATGCTATTCGTATTGAGAAAGATAATGATGGTTTAGTCGAGGCCATTAAAGCGTGTGTGATGCCAAGTAGCATTTGTCTTATTACGGATAGCCATGTGGCAGCCTATTACCTTGAAGAAGTGACGGCAAAGTTAAGTGAGATTGCACCTGTCGTAGCTCATGTTTTTGAAGCGGGAGAGCATTCCAAACATCTAGAAACAGTGACCACTATTTACGATACACTTTTAGCAATGAAAATGGACCGTAGTGGGCTTATTGTAGCCTTAGGTGGGGGTGTGGTTGGCGATTTAGCAGGATTTGTCGCATCTAGCTATATGAGGGGTATTCCGTTTGTACAGCTCCCTACAACGGTTGTGGCACAAAATGACAGCAGTATAGGTGGTAAAGTAGGTGTTGATTATTTAGAGCATAAGAACATGGTAGGTGCATTCTATAATCCTCTACTTGTGTATACGAATATCCAAACCCTTCAGACATTGCCACAACGCGAGTTTTTTGGCGGGATGAGTGAAGTGATCAAACATGGCATCATAAAAGATGTCGCACTTTATGATTATCTTGTGGCAAATAGGGAAAAAATACTTACAAAAGATGATGCAACCTTAATGGACATGACGTATCAATCTGCTTTAGTTAAAAGTAAGGTTGTAGAGGGAGACCCTAAAGAAAGTGGCGAGCGTAAGATCTTGAACTTTGGGCATACTATAGGTCATGCGATTGAAACGTTATCACATTTTTCTTTAAGTCATGGCGAATGTGTGGCGTATGGCATGATTATGGCAGCTTATATCAGCTATGAACGCCAGTATATTTCAAAAGAAGTTTTAAAAGACATTGAAGGCGTATGCCTAGGGTATGGACTTCTAGATGTATTCCCAGATTTTGATCATCAAGAAGTGATTAGGCAGATGACTTATGATAAGAAGAAGGCTCATGGGAAGATTGCTTTTGTCTTAATGAAAGCAATCGGCGAGGTATGTATCGTCAAAGATGTTACAGACCAAGAAGTCATCAATGCTTTAAGTTATATGGCTCAAGTAGCTAAATAAACACTAAGAGAAGTGGCCTAGCCACTTCTTTTAGTGTATCGTAGGAGGAATAAAATGAAGTTTGTAGCAGCGATTGTGGTAGCATTACTGGTGGGATTAGATCAACTTACAAAATATTGGGCAGAGGTTTACTTACAAGGTCAGCCAGACATCAAGTTATGGCCAGACGTTTTCCATCTCTCATATGTAGAAAATAGAGGTGCAGCGTTTGGTATGATGCAAGGAAGACAAACCTTTTTCGTGATCATCACCCTCGTTGTCCTTATTGGAATTATTTATTATTGGAGACATATCCCAAAAGGGAAAATAGGTGGATGGATGAAAGTCGCACTCATTTTAGTGATTAGCGGTGCCATAGGCAATGCGATTGACCGTGTCCTCCTTAATTATGTAAGAGATATGTTTTATTTTACACTGATTGATTTTCCAGTGTTTAATGTAGCAGATATTTGTGTAGTAGTAGGTGTCATTGCACTGGTACCATTACTCTTATTAAGCGAGAACCAAGAACAAAAACAAAAAGACAGCCAAGTAGAACAGCAGTAGAGAGGAAAGCAAATGGAAAAGATGATAGAGCTCACTGTAGAGCAAGAAGGGGTACGACTTGATAAATTCTTAAGTGAACAACTAGAAGATTATACGAGAAGTTTCCTACAGAAACAAATAGAAGATGGCAATGTAGTGGTGAATGGCAAACAGGTAGCTTCTAAGTACAAGGTACAGCAGTCGGATACCATTACTGTTACGATTCCCGAGCCAGTAGATGTAGATATCTTGGCGGAGGATATACCGGTAGATATTGCATATGAAGATGAGGACTTAATGATTATAAACAAACCTCAAGATATGGTTGTTCACCCGGCTCCAGGCAATTATACAGGAACCCTTGTGAATGCACTTCTTTATCATTGTAAAGAAGGCTTATCAGGCATCAATGGTGAGATTCGTCCAGGCATTGTACACCGTATTGATAAAGATACCTCGGGTCTTTTAATGATTGCCAAAAATGATAAAACCCACCTTGCTTTATCAGATAAGTTAAAAACCCATGATATCACAAGACGTTACCATGCCATTGTATATGGCAATTTTAAAGAAGAAGAAGGCGTCGTAGAAAAACCAATTGGACGTTCGCCAAAAGACCGCAAAAAAATGGCAATCGTAGCAGATGGACGCTATGCGAAGACCGAGTATCGCGTCCTTGAACGTTTTAGAGATTTTACTTATGTAGAACTTACACTATGTACAGGGAGAACACACCAAATTCGTGTCCATATGACAAGTATCGGTCATCCCCTTCTAGGAGATCCAGTGTATGGGCCAGCTAAGCAAAGCTTTGGGCTTGATAAACAGATGCTTCATGCGAAGGTACTTGGGTTTATGCACCCAACAACAGGAGAATATGTCGAATTTGAGAGTGAATTGCCAGATTATTTCACACGTATTCTTGACAAGTTGAGGAAAATGTGATACGATTACCTACGAAAATCCTTTAAGGTAGTCCGAGAGGCTAGCAAGGATGTACAGATCGGAATCATATAGAACAGTATCATACTCTATAGAGATATGTATGTCTTTCAAAAGCTTCTTACACTAGTAAGAAGCTTTTTTTGGTATAAAAAGTAGTCAAAGAGGACATCTTTAAACACAAAATATAAAGGAGGCGACTATGGAACATTTTAAAACATTACTTGATGAAGCCACGATTAATCGCGTACTAACCCGTATTGCTCATGAAATATTAGAAGCAAACAAAGGTGCTTCTGACATTGTTTTAATCGGTATAGAGACAAGAGGAGTACCATTGGCCGAACGTCTTGCAGAAAAGATTAAAATGATTGAAGGAGTAGAGGTACCAGTAAAGAAAGTAAACATCACGTATTACCGCGATGATTTACAGAAAAAGTATGAGCAACCTCTTCGTGGAGAGACAGACATTACCTGTGATATTAGTGGAAAGACAGTGGTATTAGTAGATGATGTTATTTATACAGGTCGTACAGTGCGCGCAGCGATGGATGCGATTATGGATGTTGCACGTCCAAATTATATTCGTCTAGCAGCACTTATTGATAGAGGACATCGTGAGTTACCAATACGTCCTGACTACATTGGAAAGAACATACCGACTTCTAAAAAAGAAGTTGTACATGTTAAAATCCAAGAAACTGATGGTGAGAGCATTGTATTACTAGAAAGTAAGACAGAATAAAAATAAAATAAATGAACTATAGGGGGATTATATGGAAAAGATTAGTACAAACAAAAAACTCGTTTTAGGCTTACAACATGTACTTGCTATGTTTGGGGCGACAGTACTTGTACCAATGCTTACAGGACTCAATCCAGGTATAGCTATTCTTTGTGCAGGTATCGGTACACTTGTGTTTCATAGTGTAACAAAAGGGATTGTACCTGTATTTTTAGGCTCAAGTTTTGCCTTTATTAGTGCGATTTCACTCGTATTGTCACAGTATGGTATTGGTGCACTTAAGACTGGTATTATGGCGACAGGTCTTGTATATATTATTATGGGTGGCGTCATTAAATTAGTGGGTGTAGACAAAGTCAAATCTTTCTTCCCACCAATTGTTGTAGGACCTACAATTATTGTAATCGGCCTTCGTTTAAGTCCAACAGCTATTAATATGCTTCGTATGGATGCAACACCTGAGAACTTACTGGCACATATGCCACAAGGCTTAGCAGCAGATACACCAGTAGGTGTGCTTCAAAGCATCGTTACCTTACCGCTTGATCCACAAAAAGTACTTGTAGCGGCATTAGTGGTAGCGATTGTTATTGCGGTATCTATTTGGGCTAAGGGCTTCTTTAAAATGATTCCAATTCTTATAGCTGTAACAGTAGGTTACGTTGTGTGCTTAGCAATGGGAATGGTTAATACACAAGCGATTATGGAAGCAAGCTGGATTGGTTTTTCACCAGAAGCGACCAAACAACTCTTTACTTTACCAGAAATTTCGATGAATGCTTTGACAGCGATTATAGCAATTGCACCAATCGCATTAGTTGTATTTATCGAACATATTGGGGATATTACAACAAATGGTGCAGTAGTAGGTAAGAATTTCTTTGATAATCCAGGGATTCATCGTACATTACTTGGAGATGGTCTAGCAACAATGGTAGCTGGTCTTCTTGGTGGACCTGCTAATACAACATATGGTGAAAATACAGGGGTACTGGCAGTAACGAAAGTATATGACCCAGCGATTATTCGTATCGCAGCGGTATTTGCCATTGTACTAAGCTTATGTGGTAAGTTTACAGCACTTGTACAACAAATCCCAAGCGCTGTTATGGGTGGTATAAGCGTTGTACTATTCGGTATGATTGCTGCAGTTGGGGTACGTACAGTAGTAGAAGAACAACTAGACTTTACACATAGCCGTAATTTACTTATAGCAGCCGTTATTCTTGTAATCGGAATCGGTGTAACAGATGTAGCAATTTCAAGCAATATGACTGTTTCAGGACTTGCTCTTGCGGCACTTTTAGGTGTTGTACTTAATAAAGTATTACCAAGTGATATTTAAGAATTGTTATACTAAAGTGAAAAAAGTGTTATAATAAAAGGGAGAAGCTACTCCCTTTTTTGTTGTCTTGGGAAAAGAAAGGTGATGACATGCAAATAGAAATAATAGCTATTGGTGATGAAGTTGTAAAGGGTTATACAGTCAATACAAATGCTAGTTATATTGCTAAACGCTTGCAGGATTTAGGTATGAATAGTGTTAGACATACGGCAGTATGCGATGATGAAAAAAGCATCAAGGAAGTTGTGGAAGCAAGTCTGAAACGAAGTGATCTTTTGTTCGTTATAGGTGGGTTAGGGCCCACGGAAGATGATTTGACAAAAGAAGCAGTTTGTGGGTGTATGGGTAAAGGACTGGTGCTTTATGAGGATATTTTTAAAGGCATTCAGCAGTATTTTGCACAATCAGGAAGAACAACCCCACTGAATAATAAAAAGCAAGCCTATTTTCCAGAGGATGCCATTATCTTAAAAAATCCCAATGGAACGGCACCAGGATGTATCGTAACTAGTGGAACGAAACAAGCGGTGCTTTTACCAGGACCACCAAGAGAACTTATTCCCATGGTAGAAAATGAAGTTATTCCTTATTTTGAACAAAACTTAGAGGGGGTTTTTGAGACCATTGATTTAAAAGTGTTTGGGATAGGAGAAAGTCATCTTGCGGAAAAACTAGGTGAAAAGCTAGGCGTTTTTGAGCAAGCAAGCGTGGCTACTTATGTGGGGAATAACGAAATCATCGTCCGCATCCGTGCTTTTGGAAAAAACAAAGAAGAAGCACATACTCAAGCAAAAATAATAGAAAAAGAAATTTCAATAGGTTTAAAAGAATATATTATAGGCAATAATCATAAACAACTTGAAGAAAATGTGGTGGAGCTTTTAAGCGCATATGGCTATACCATAGCAACTGCAGAATCGTGCACAGGTGGCCTTCTTGCAGGGACCCTGATTAACTGTAGTGGTATTTCCGAATGGCTAGGAGAGAGCATCGTGACTTATAGTAATGACGCTAAGATGAAATACTTAGATGTACAAGAGGAAACCTTACGTTTATATGGGGCTGTAAGTCCACAGACGGCTGAAGAGATGGCTAGAGGGATTAAGAAGCAGGCTGGCGTGCATATTGGGCTCGCAACCACAGGGATTGCAGGACCTGATGGAGGCACCGAAGCAAAGCCGGTAGGTACAGTGTATGTAGGGATTGCTATCGGTGAGGTGTGTTATACGTATCACTTGCAACTAGATGGTAGCAGACAGGAAATAAGACAAAAAGCTGTGAAAAATGTGCTTTACCACCTTTACAGACATTTACAAAAAGATAGTACTTGCAATTGCTAGATAAATTAGCTATAATAAAACAAACAGAACAAATGTTCGATTACTAATGAGGTGAGAAGAATGATAAATAGTGAATCAAAAAAAGCATTAGATGCAGCGATATCTCAAATACAAAAGCAATTCGGTAAAGGGTCTATCATGAAGCTTGGGGAAGCTACAGATACAAAGATATCTATTTTCCCTTCAGGCTCATTAAGCCTAGATATCGCTTTAGGGGTTGGCGGTGTACCAAGAGGAAGAATTGTAGAAGTATACGGACCAGAATCATCAGGTAAAACCACAGTAACCTTACACATGATTGCAGAAGTGCAAAAATCAGGTGGTATTGCAGCATTCATCGATGCAGAGCATGCACTTGACCCAGCATATGCACAAAAATTAGGTGTAGATATTAATGAACTTTACATTTCACAACCAGACAATGGTGAGCAAGCATTAGAGATTGCAGAGACGATGGTACGTTCAGGGGCTATCGACCTTGTGATTGTGGACTCGGTTGCAGCGCTTGTACCACGTGCAGAGATTGAAGGGGATATGGGAGACTCTCATATGGGACTTCAAGCACGACTTATGTCACAGGCTCTTAGAAAGCTTACAGGGGTTGTGAATAAATCAAAGTGTAGCGTCGTATTTATTAACCAGTTACGTGAAAAAGTAGGTATTACTTTCGGTAGTAATGAAACAACTACAGGTGGACGTGCACTTAAGTTCTATGCATCGGTTCGTCTGGATGTACGTAAGATCGAGACACTTAAGCAAAGCAATGAGTTTATCGGTAGCCGTACTCGTGTAAAAGTTGTTAAAAATAAAGTAGCACCACCATTCCAACAAGCAGAGTTTGATATTATGTATGGAGAAGGTATTTCAAAAGAAGGTGATGTACTGGATCTCGCTACTAATATTGATATTGTCAATAAAAGTGGTGCATGGTACTCTTATGGCGATGTGCGTTTAGGACAAGGACGTGAGAATGCTAAGATTTATCTTAAAGAGAATAAAGAACTTCTACAAGAGATTGAGAAGCGTGTACGTGACCATTATGGTGTAAGTAAAGACGGTGCTCATGTCGAGCAAAGTGCTGAAGCGTCAGATGAAATGGAAGAAATGTTATTAGATCTTGAATAAATAAAAGTGGCGTGAGCCACTTTTTTTGTGTTTACTTTATGACAAAATTGGATATGCTTAAGGAGATGCAACATGTATAAAATTACAGCTATAGAGATACAAAGAAAAGATGAGACACGGTCCTCCGTATTTATTAACGATGTATTTTCCTTTGGAGCCAGTACAAAGGCTATTGAGAGGTATGGACTGGCACAGGGTATGGTGCTTACAGAAGAAGCGTATGGTGAGCTTCTGGTGAGGCTACAGCTAGATAAAGCTAAGTATACAGCACTGAATTACCTTTCCACACAGAATAAGACAGAGAAACAAGTGACGGATAAGCTTATAGAGAAAGAGTACAGCATCGAAATAGTCGAAGAAGTACTTACATTCTTGAAAAAATATGGCTATGTAGATGACGAACTGTTCACCAGACGTTATGTGGAATCTAAAGCACGTTATGGTAAGAAAAGTGCCAGGTATATTCAAAGTCAACTCTATATGAAAGGGATTTCAGGGTGTAATGTCTTTGAAGCATGGGAAGGATTAGAAGAAGCAGAAATAGACAATATTCTTTATTTTCTTCAAAAATACAAGTTTGATAAGGCTTTACCCTATGAAAATAAGCGTAAAATCATCAATAGACTCTTAAATAAAGGCTTTACTTACGAAAGAATCCAAAAAAGTATAGGCAATTTAGACGAAAGTTTTGAAGTATAAGGGCGTACGCTTGACAGTGTTTCATAAACGTTATACAATTATGGTGTTATTTGCACATTTTTAGACATACACAGGGAGGTGGTAGCTATAGAACTGGGAATCATGATCACAATAGCAGTAGTAGCATGTATAATAGTTGGAGTTATATGCTTTGCAGTAGGCATTCTTTATAGAAAACGTATAGCCGAAGCACAAATTGGTTCAGCAGAGGAAAAAGCGAGAAAAGTCATAGATGATGCTATAAAGACTGGGGAAGCAAAAAAGAGAGAAATGCTTTTAGAAGCAAAAGAAGAAAACATTAAAGTAAAAAGTGAACTAGACAAAGAAGTCAAAGAACGTAGAGGCGAATTACAACAACTTGAGCGCCGACTTATGCAAAAAGAAGAGTCACTCGACAAAAAAGTAAATGTCCTCGAACAAAAAGAAGATCAGCTTCAAAATAAATTGGATAAAGTAGAAAAGACAAAGCTACAAATTCAGGATATTGAAAAGAAGCAAATGGATGAACTAGAAAGAATTTCGGCTTTAACTTCAGAAGAAGCGAAGCAGTTTTTACTGAAGACCATTGAAGATGAAGTTAAACACGAATCAGCTATCTTAATTAAAGACATCGAAGCGAAGACTAAATTAGAAGCTGATAAAAAAGCAAAAGAAATTTTAACAAATGCCATCCAAAAGTGTGCTGCGGATCATGTAGTCGATACAACGGTATCAGTTGTACCACTACCAAATGATGAAATGAAAGGGCGTATTATCGGTCGTGAAGGGCGTAATATCCGTACGTTAGAGACATTAACAGGGATTGACCTTATCATTGATGATACACCAGAGGCAGTTATCTTATCAGGATTTGATCCTATTAGAAGAGAGATTGCACGTATTGCACTTGAAAAACTTATCGTGGATGGACGTATCCATCCAGCACGTATCGAAGAGATGGTGGAAAAAGCACGCAAAGAAATCGAAATCCTTATTCGTGAAGAAGGGGAAGCTGCTACATTTGAGACAGGTGTACATGGTTTACATCCAGAGCTTATTCGCTTACTTGGTAAGATGAAGTTCAGAACAAGCTATGGTCAAAATGTACTTAGACATTCTATCGAAGTTTCAAACTTAGCAGGACTTATTGCAGGTGAATTAGGTTTAGATATTCGCTTAGCAAAACGTGCAGGTTTACTCCATGATATCGGTAAATCAGTAGATTATGAAGTAGAAGGTTCTCATATTAGCATCGGTGCTAACCTTTGTAGAAAATATGGAGAGAATGCACTGGTTGTTAATGCAGTGGAAGCTCACCATGGTGATGTAGAACCAGATTCAGCAATTGCTATTATTGTACAAGCTGCAGATACGATTTCAGCAGCGCGTCCAGGTGCTAGACGTGAAACATTAGAAACATATATCAAGCGCCTTCAAAAATTAGAAGAAATTGCGACTTCATTCAAAGGTGTTGAAAAATCATTTGCTATTCAAGCAGGCCGAGAAGTACGTATTATGGTTGTGCCAGATGAAGTTGACGATGCAGGCCTTGTACTATTAGCAAGAGAAGTTACAAAGCAAATAGAACAAGACTTAGAGTATCCAGGACAAATCAAGGTAAGTATCATACGTGAAACACGTGCCATCGAGTACGCAAAATAGGATAAATAAATAAAAAAGAAGAGTAGAAAAGACGGAGAGTTGTAAAAATAATTCAGTTTTTTACACTCTTCTTTTTTTGTGCTTAACAATCGGTTAAGATACTTACTAAAAAAAGCTTTAATTATACAAAAAAAGTAGGAAAAGTTTACAATAGAAAATCTCAACATAAAATAGTAGTAGAATATAAATGAATTATAAAACAATTTGACTTGCAAAAATCTGACAAGTGAATTATAATGAGTTTAAATAATCAAGAAGAAGAAAAGGGAGGAAAATCATATGATATCACATTTAGCAAATAGTATTGCACCTTCATCAACTCTAGCTATTACAGCGAAGGCAAATGCCTTGAAAGCAGAGGGGATTGACGTGGTGGGGTTTGGAGCAGGAGAGCCTGACTTTGATACACCGGACTATATTAAAGAAGCTGCTATTCAAGCAATTATGCAAGGATTTACAAAGTACACACCAGTTCCAGGGATTTTAAGCTTGAGAAAGGCTATTGCAAATAAATTGCAAAAAGAAAACAATGTCGTTTATACACCTGATCAAATTGTTGTGAATAATGGAGCGAAGCATTCATTGATGAATACATTTATGGCGATTCTAAATCCTGGTGATGAAGTGATTATTCCAGCACCATTCTGGCTTAGTTATCCAGAGATGGTTAAGATGGCATATGGCGTTCCTAAAGTGGTGTATACAAAGAGAGAGATGAGTTATAAATTGACACCAGAAATGCTTGAAGAAGCCATTGGTGAGAAAACACGTGCAATTATTCTTAATTCACCTTCTAATCCTACAGGCGTTATTTATACAAGAGAAGAGATAAAAGCATTGGCAGATGTTGCAGTGAAACACGATTTATGGATTGTTTCAGATGAGATTTATGAGTATCTTGTATATGGGGATAATGAACATACTTGTATAGCTGCTTTATCAGAAGACATTTATAATCATACGATTACCATTAATGGTTTATCAAAAAGTCATGCAATGACAGGCTGGCGCATTGGGTACTTAGCTGCACCACTAGCAGTTGCAAAAGCAGCAAGCAATCTTCAATCTCATGCAACATCCAATCCTAACTCAATTGCACAGAAAGCTGCAGAAGCAGCTATGGATTTAGAGCAAGACTTTGCAAGACAGATGGTCAAAGTATTTGAAGAACGTAGTGAACTGATGTACAGTCGTCTTTCTCAAATTCCTGGATTTGATGTGGTAAAACCACAGGGAGCATTTTACTGCTTTATCGATGTATCTGCACTATATGGGAAGACTTATGGGGAAAGAAAGATTGGAGATGCAGCAGATTTAGCAGCTATTTTATTAGAAGAGCAAAATGTAGCTGTGGTTCCATGTGCAGATTTTGGTGCACCAACATGTATTCGTCTATCTTATGCTATAAGCAATGAAAGTATTGAAAAAGGCTTAGATCGCTTAGAAGCTTTTGTAAGTGCATTAGTATAACCCAAAAACACCTTTCGAGAGAGAGGTGTTTTTTTTGACGGTATTAAATCGAACAAAAATATATAAAACAAAATAATTGTTCGAAAATACTTGTAAATAGTTAGAAAAATATGTATAATAAAATAAAAATATGAAAGGTACCAAAGGGTGAAAAGGATGCATGATAGTTATAAAAGTCCTTTAGAGGGACGTTATGCAAGTAAAGAAATGTTACATATGTTTTCAGATGATAAAAAGTTTACAACTTGGCGTAAGCTTTGGATTACTTTAGCTGAAACGGAAAAAGAGTTGGGGATTGCTATCACAGAAGAGCAGATTGCAGCGCTTAAAGCATACGAACATGATATTAATTATGACGTAGCCGATGCATGGGAAAAAAAGGTGCGTCACGATGTGATGGCTCATGTGCATGCCTATGGTGAGCAAGCGACAGAGGCCATGGGTATTATTCACTTAGGTGCCACAAGTTGCTATGTGGGTGATAATACAGATTTAATCATTATGTATGAAGCTTTAGAAATGCTACGTGTAAAGGTGCTTAATATCATCGAGAAGTTAGCAAGCTTTGCGGTGAATTACAAGGATTTACCAACCCTTGGATTTACACATTTCCAACCAGCACAGCTTACAACGGTAGGCAAGCGTGCAACCTTATGGATGCAAGACCTTTGGCTGGATCTACAAGAAATAGATACCGTTTTAAAGAATAAGCGTCTACGTGGGGCGAAAGGAACGACGGGAACACAAGCATCCTTTTTAACTTTATTTGAAGGGGATTATGAGAAAGTTAAAAAACTCGATAAAAAAATAGCCCAGAAATTAGGCTATAAAGATGTCTATCCAGTGACAGGGCAGACTTATACAAGAAAAGTGGATTCGACGATTCTTAATGTACTTAGTCAAATAGCACAATCTGCGTATAAGTTCAGTAATGATATGCGTTTGCTTCAACACTTAAAAGAAGTGGAAGAGCCTTTCGAAAAAAATCAAATTGGTTCTTCGGCAATGGCGTATAAGCGTAACCCGATGCGTTCAGAGCGTATTTCTTCACTTGCACGCTTCGTGTTATGTACTTCGCTTAATCCTGCTATTACAGCATCGACACAATGGTTTGAACGTACATTAGATGATAGTGCAAACAAAAGGCTTGCTGTTTCTGAAGCATTTTTAGCAGTAGATGCAATCTTAGAGATTTATCTTAATGTTGCATCAGGGATGGTTGTGTATCCTAAAGTAATTGAGGCGCACATTCAAAATGAACTTCCTTTTATGGCAACGGAAGTGATTTTGATGGAAAATGTGAAGCGTGGAGGAGACCGCCAAGCATTGCATGAAAAGATACGAGTACTTTCTATGGAAGCGGCTGCGTGTGTCAAACAAGAAGGTAAACCGAACGATTTAATAGAACGCATCCTCAGTGATGGGACATTTAAGATGACAAAAGAAGAGTTGGATACCTTGATGAAACCTGAAAACTTTATAGGGTGTGCAAGTATGCAGGTAGTTGATTTTATGGAAGAAGTGATACGCCCTTTACTTCAAGAAAATCAAGCAGTATTGGGTAAAGAGGGCGAAGTAAGGGTATAAAAAAAGTGGCAATTGAATGCCACTTTTTTTATACCTTTTATTTATCACCCATAACTTCTTTGATGCCCTTGAAAGTACCAAGGAAGTTAACAGCATCAGATGGAAGGACAAGTTTGCTAGAATCGCCTTCAGCGATTTTTTCAAGTGCTTCCATTGAACGAAGTGCAAGGATGTTGTCATCCACATTAGATTCTTTCATAGCGGTGAAGACGGCTTTAAGACCTTCAGCTTTTGCATGTTGTAATTTAAGGATGGCCTCAGCTTCCCCTTCAGCTTTAAGGATTTCAGCTTGTTTTTGACCTTCAGCAGATCGGATCAAACTTTCTTTTTGTGCTTCAGCATTTAAGATAGCAGAAGCTTTCTTTCCTTCAGCTTCTAGGATAGAAGCTGCTTTTTCCCCTTCAGCAGTAAGAACAGCTTCACGACGTTGACGCTCAGCACGCATTTGTTTTTCCATAGAATCTTGGATATCACGAGGTGGGATGATGTTTTTAAGTTCCACACGGTTTACTTTGATTCCCCATTTATCAGTTGCTTCATCTAAAATAACGCGAAGACGTGTGTTGATAATATCACGAGAAGTAAGGGTTTCGTCTAAGTCTAATTCACCGATAATATTACGGAGTGTTGTTGCTGTAAGGTTTTCGATGGCGCTCATAGGATTAGCGATTTCGAATACGTAGTTTACAGGGTCTGTCACTCTGAAGTAAACAACAGTGTCAATTTGCATTGTAACATTATCTTTTGTAATAACTGCTTGAGGCGCAAAGTCTAATACAGATTCACGTAAATCAACGAGGCGATAGATTTGCTCAACGAAAGGAAAGATAAAGTTAACACCTGTTTCAGCACGACGGCTGAACTTACCAAGACGCATAACAATCCCAACAGTTGACTGCTTGACGATTTTGATGGAACTAATAGCAACGATAAGGATAAAGACGAGTAAAACAATAATACCAATAATTGGACCCATAATTAAAATCTCCTTTTCATTTTAAAATTAAAGTTTTGATACAATAAGTCGTACCCCCCGTACCTCCCTGATGACGACTGAGGTACCATTAGGAATCAAGTCTTGCTCTACGGCACAAGCTGTCCATATTTCACCATCTAACTTCACAAGACCGGTTTCACCAGGAGAAGTATTGATAGCTTGGGTGACAAGGGCTTGCTTACCGATAAGTGCATCGATATTTGTTGGTGTTGTGTCGTGTTTAGCAAAGCGCTTGGCAAAACGTTTTGTTAAAGTAAGTAATAAAACGGTAGAGACAACGACAAAGACGATTAATTGAATCAGTGTGCTGTCTGTAAGAAATGAGGTAAGTAGTGCTGCGATGCTACCGATAGCGAACCAAATAAGAAAAAAGCCGCTATAAGCAATTTCGGCAATCCCAAAGGCGATCCCTACAACTAACCATAGTAACCACATAAAATCACTCCTTTCTTTCTAAGTAACCATTCGTTATAATAAAAACATACAGTGAATAATATGATTATGTGGTTAATTATATCACGTTTTAAAGATTGTTCATAATATAAGTTTGAAAAGAGGAAAAATAATGAAAACTATTGGATTTATTGGAATAGGTAATATGGGCGGAGCGATGCTTAAAAGAATGGCAGAAAATAAAGAGACCAGATTAGAAGTCTACGATGTGAATCAATCCCTTTATGAAGTTTATCAGAGTGAAAATGTCATTTGTGAGACACGTATAGAAGAGGTAGTGAAGAAAAGTAGATATCTTATATTGACAGTTAAACCACAATATTATGAGCAGGTGTGCGAACAAATCAAACCTTATCTTAATGCAGAGCATATTATTGTGACAGTAGCGCCAGGGGTAAGTATTGAGACAATGAAAGAACGTCTTGGTGAAACGACAAAAATTGTAAGAACGATGCCAAATACACCAGCTATGGTAGGGTGTGGTGTGACAGCGTATTGTTATCATAAAGAAGAAATTGATGGGACGACTATTGCTTACTTACAAAGTTGCTTTGAGTCTTTTGGTAAGGCGTACTGTGTAGAAGAAAAGCAAATGGATGCGGTAGTTCCAACAACAGGGAGCTCACCAGCTTATGGTTATATGTTTATAGAAGCTATGGGTGATGCAGCCGTAAGATTTGGTTTGCCTAGACAAATGGCATATGAGATGGCTGCTTTGGCGTTAAAAGGTGCATGTGAGATGGTGCTCCAAACGAAAGAGCATCCAGGGGCTCTTAAAGATGCGGTGACTTCGCCAGCGGGAACGACAATAGAGGCAGTGGCAAAATTAGAGGAAACAGGCTTTAGAAATAGTGTGATTGCAAGTATGACTGCATGCTTTGAAAAAACACAAAGTATGAAAGGGTAAAAGATGAGAACAAAACGCATTGATCGGAAAGAGGTTTATAAAGGAAAGATTTTTACTGTTGTGGAAGATACCATTGCCTTTGAGAATGGGCAGATAGCCAAATGGGATTTGGTTGTACATAATGGTGCATCTGCAATTGTGCCGATTACGGCAAACGAAGAAGTAATCATGGTAAGGCAGTACCGTAATGCTGAAGATGGTCAGGTGCTAGAAATACCAGCTGGTAAGTTGGAAAAAGGCGAAGATCCCCTTGAGTGTGCAGCGAGAGAATTGGAAGAAGAAGTAGGGATGAAGGCTACTTGTATCCAAAAGATTTGTGAAATGTATGCAGCCATTGGGTTTAGCGATGAAAAGTTGCATCTTTATATGGCTACTGGACTGGAAGCGGGCGTACAGCGATTAGATGAAGATGAATTTGTGGAGATTGTTACCCTACCTTTAAAGAAAGCGGTAGAAATGATCTACACAGGTGAAATAAAAGATAGTAAGACAATAGTTGGTTTACTAGCAGCACAAGGATTAACGAAAAGTTCTAAATAAAAGTGCGCTCTCATAGGCTAGTACTAGGACAAGAACCTAGGAGGTAACATATGAGAAGGCACAAACGAGGCTATGATGTGATGGATTTTATGAATCAGCAACGTAAATGGATTATACTTGTGGTAATAAGTGGATTAATAGGAAGTATGCTAGCGCTTGCTAAAAGACAGTATGAGCCACTTTATTATTCGTTGTGGCACTTTCTAACAACGCCAGTAGAGGGCGGGGCTAGGCTGGGTATTGTAAAAGATACAATGATTACATATGGTGTACAACTTTGTGTGATATGGAGTTGTGGACTGTTTCAAGTCACTAGATATGTAGGGTTTGCAGTGTTTGTGGCTATAAGTAGTATGTATAGCTTTACTGCGACGACCATTCTTTTGCTTTATGGCTTAAAGGGAATAGCTATTGTAATAGGGACCATGGGTATACCTATGGTAGTGATGGTATTTATGTTTGTCTATATAGCCCAAAATGGTAGCATTGGAGGAAGTAGGAGACCTTTAAAAGCATACTGCTACCAGCTAGGACAATGTTTATTAATAGTGGTGGGGCTGGGTGTCATGAATGGTTATGTACAACCTACTATAGAAAAAGTAATAACAATGGTGCTTTAAATACAGGGTCTGTTAAACGGATTGATCGTTTAATGGGCCTTGTTTAATGCAATATAACTAAATTTTTAGGTTATAAAATGAATAACGAAATATAAAGAATAAAAAGATAGCGTGAAAATAACAAAAAAAGCACGTGAATTATTGATTAAAATCAAATTAAAGGCTATAATTAAAATAGAAAAAGGAAAAAAGTAGAAAATTGTCTTTGATTAATAACGGAAAATAAAGGAGGCACCATGTTTCATTCAATTAATATTATGAATAAAGCGCTTGATGCTACAATGCTACGAGTGAATACCGTAACAAATAATATTGCAAATGTTGAAACACCGGGATTTAAAAGAGAGGATGTGAGTTTTGAACAAAAGCTTATAGACGAAATAGAAAAGAAGGGTGTAAAAGGCGTAGAACTTGATGCAATAGAAGGAGATGTGTATACAGATCATGTAGGGTATGCATCTCGTATGGATGGTAATAATGTAGACATCGACCGTGAAATGGGCGAATTAGCAAAGACTAAATTACGCTATGACGTGATGATTCAGCGCACCAGCGCACAGATAGGAAGATATAAGTATATCTTGCAAAATATAAAATAACTAGATTGTAGGGGGAATTGAGATGGCGTTTTTTGGATCCATGGACATAGCAGCATCAGGGATGACTGCACAACGCTTGCGACTGGATGTTGTGACGCAGAATTTAACGAATGTGAATACAACCCGTACACCAGAAGGTGGACCATACAAAAGAAAGGCAGTTATCTTTGAGAGCATACCAGTAGCAAATAGCTTTGGAGCAGTACTAGGCCAACAACAGACAAAAGGTGTAAGGGTATCAGAAGTGGTAAGTGATAACAAACCATTTCCAATAGTATACAACCCTACCCATCCAGATGCAGATGAGAATGGCTATGTTGAAATGCCTAATGTAAATCAAATCGATGAAATGACAAATATGGTAAGTGCGAGCAGAGCATATGAAGCCAATGTGACAGCATTTAATACCATGAAATCAATGGCAACAAAAGCACTAGAAATTGGCAAAGGGTGATAGGAGGAAGTTTACATGATAGATTCTATCCAAGGGATAAATGGCATACAACTAAGTGGGAAAATACAAGATAAAGAAGATAAGGTACAGCAAGGTACGACAGATAGTCTTTTTGTAAATGCACTGAATGCAGCAAAAGAACTGGTTTACACAACAAATGAAGCTGAAGGCGTATCTTCCCAATTAACATATGATTTTATCACGGGGAAAAATGAAAGCATTCATGGACTCATGATTGCTCAAGAAAAAGCAAGTGTTTTACTTCAATTTACAATGCAGGTGCGTAACCAGACGCTAGACGCATATCGAGAAATTATGAGGATGCCTGTATAGTGGAAAGGGATGAGGTGAATACATGCAACAGACAATGGAACAGATGTCAAATCAGTTGACAGAAAAATGGACAGAACTTCCTAAAAAGCAGAAAATGCAAATAGGAGTAGGCGCAGGCGCGATGCTTATTGCCTTAGTAGTACTGATTTTTCTTTTTGCAAGACCGAAGATGACACTGTTGTATAATCAAAACTTAGAAAGTAAGCAAATAGCTGAAGTAGTCGAAGTATTACAGGAAAAAAAGATTCCTTATGAAATCGTACATAGTGGCATGAATATAGAAGTGCCAGAAAAAGAGATGAATAATGCAAAAATAGCACTAGCAACAGAAAATGTACCTAAAGGGAACTATACTTTTGCAGATGCTATTAACAATACGATGTCCACAACTGAAAGCGAAAAACAAGCAAAAATGCAGCATCTCGATGAAGTTGAATTAGAAAATATGCTTACTTCTATGGACGATATTGCTGCAGCAGATGTCAAACTTGTGGTGCCAGAAGAAAAGAATTCTTTTTTAGCATCTAAGCAACGTAGCAGTGCAAGTGTGGTGCTAACATTAGAACGCCCACAGACAACGAAGCAGATGGAAGGTATTGCAAGGCTTATAAGCAGCAGTGTCACAAATTTAGATATGAATCATATTAATATTATGGACACAGAAGGTAATACACTGTATATAGGTGCTGATGAGGGCTTACTTACAAGTAATAAACAACAAGAACTCAAATTAAGTGCTGAAAATGATATTAAAGGTAAGGTTTCACAACTTTTAGAACCGATGTACGATGAAATTCGTATTAGCCCAAATCTTATTTTAGATTTTGATCACTATGAAGAAGTACGTGAAGAATATATACCACAGGAAAGTGGAAAAGGGTTGCCACAAAAAGAAGTGACTCAAAACACAAGTGCAACCAATGCACAAAATGGTGCTGAGCCAGGCGTTACCAATAATGGTGGTGATATACCTGTTTACCAAATAGGTAATGGCACAACGGGGGAGAACAAAACTTCTAGTAAAGAAGTGGAATATGCCAATAATAAAGTTGTATCCAATGCAGTCAAAAATGTAGGTAGTGTTGATTATAAAAAATCCTCTCTTGCTGTACACGTGTTTAAAGAAAAAATTTACCGTGAAGACTTGGTGAAGAAGAATCTAGATACTGCTACCACATGGGAGGCTTTTAAAGAAACCAATAAAGGCAACATTGCGATACCAGTAGATGAAATGGTACTTGAATCGATTAAGAATGGTACAGGCATTGACAACGTTGTTGTTTATGGTTATGAGAAACCTGTGTTTATCGACCAAGAACCATACACTGTTGATTACAAATCATTGTTGCCATTTGTATTAATTGCACTGATTATTGTTATAGCAGTTCTTGCAATGATTAAGTTTAGAAAGCATGAAGATGTGGTAGAAACAGAACCAGAACTAGAAGTAGAAGAAATGCTTCATGTAGCAAGAAATGACTTACAATTAGATGAAATCGAATTAAAAGAAACATTAGAAACAAAACGTCAAATAGAGAAGTTTGTAGACGAGAAGCCAGAAGCAGTTGCAAGCTTACTTAGAAATTGGCTAACTGAAGACGATTGGGAGTGATAGAGATGCCGACAACGCAGTACAACAGTAAGCAAAAGGC
>JBOFIT010000100.1:0-8075 GCA_051650305.1 Cellulosilyticaceae bacterium | reverse complement strand
GATGCCTGTACGCGTTCTTTGATCCAATTTAATCTGTGTTCAAGTTGTTTTGTCATTTTTTATAGTCTCCTTATCTTTATTTCTTTACTTATACTCATATTTTAACTTTTTTTTATAAAAATGCTAGAGTGAATGTTATTTTGTATCGATTATCGTATATAATCCCTTTTCTGTAATGTAATGATACACCTCATCTGGCACTAAATATCGAATACTTTTACCTTCTCGTAAAAGCTTGCGTATAAGGGTAGCATTGCAATCACTGTGTACTAATTCATGTGTCTCTACAAACCGTTCTTTATGCTGACTTAGCACAGAATGGCTACTTATAATTTTTTGAATTTTATCTTTATCTCTTTCTAATACGAGACACTTATACTTGTCCAGTATCTCTAGATAGCAAGGCCAACTAGGCATGAGTTTTAGATTATCACTTCCTATAGTAAGCCAAATTTCATGGGAAGGATACTTCTTTTGTAATGCATTAAGGGTATCGATACTATTCATCAAAGATGGTGCATCTACTTCAAAGGTACTTACTTCAAAATGTGCATTCTTCTCACATACTTTTTCAAGCATTTCCACACGATACATAGCATCTAATAAATCTTTCTTTGGATAGCTATCTGCTACCGGCATAAAAATAATTTTCTCAATCTGCTTGAACGAACAATACACTTGCTCTGCCAATGAAAAATGTGAATGAGTAGGTGGATTAAAAGAACCTCCAAACAAAACAATAACTGACTTCATCACACAACCTCTCGTTTTTTCTCTTACTATTTGTCATTTATTTTTATTTCATACTCTTCATCACTCAAAAGATACAGTTTACTAATTGATAATAATTATGATATAATAACTTTATAACACATTTTCCTAAGGGGGATCATTATGAAAAAATATTTTTACATGGCTAGTTCTTATCTAGGTCTAGGCCTTATAGCCGGTGTATTTTTTAGAGAATTTACTAAGTTTAATCACTTCGAAGATGTAACAACTTTAGGCAAGGTACATGGCCATTTACTTATATTAGGTTTTATGTTTTCACTTGTACTTCTTATACTTGAAAAGAACTTCAAGCTTTCTGAGATTAAAAGTCACACACCTTGGCTCATCGTTTATAATTTTTCACTTCTTTATATGACCACAACACTCCTTATCCGTGGTATAACTGAAGTTCTCGGTACCACCGTAGCTGGCCTTAGTCACATAGCCGGCCTAGGTCACGCACTTCTAGGTATGAGCCTTGTGTGGTTTATGGTTTTACTTTATAAAGCTATTTCTAAAGAAGCATAGATTGATTTTTTAAGAATAGATTTTTTTAGTTTTGCAGATACTATTTTTTGTAAAGGTCCTTAAAAAATCTCGCCAAGATTACCTATGCAAAGGAGACTTATCATGCCAAAAGATAGTCAAGTAGATAACAAAGAGGCCCGCATGGCTAAATGTAACTACCAAACCCCTCTCACTGCTGAGGCACAAAACCATAATAAAAATAGCAAGAAACACTCTACCAAACGTGAGGGATTCCAAAGTCCTCATATCAACTAATACGGATACGCAAAAAACTCTCCAGCTACTTTACTTGGAGAGTTTTTCGTCGTTTGTATATCAAGTTCATAAAATTTTTGTACCCAATCTTTATTCACATAAGTGACACCATCAATCACTTGGTATTTCATCGTTACTTTTCTGCCTTTTAAATTATAGGTAATCACTTCATTATCCGTTGGTAAAAGTTCTATGTAAATATAATACTTGCCATTGATGTTTCTTGGTATTGCTTCATTTTTCCCTGCTGTATTATGACCTATCCATTTAGAAATATTTGAAGGTATGGGATAATCCTCTTTAACCGTTACTGAGACTAAAGCCGTTTGTGGGTCATAACCTACCGCTGTCCCCCCATGTAGTCCTTCTAGAAAACGTAAAGGTATCCATTCACCTGTCTTATCTACTGCTACTAAATCCTTGTACTGAATCCCATCGATAAACACATCTCGTGTTTCTAAGATCTCTACCTTCTCTTTAGGTGGCACTGGCTTGACGGCTACTGCCTGTCTTCCCATCTGTTCCCAACGTTTAACGAAAAGATTCTTATCGCGTTTCTTTTGAGTCCCTGAGTAAGGATCATTCACATAGATGTACTTATCATCATAGCCCACTACCACGACTGCATGCTCTGGTACTTTCCACGCAACGGTTTCTCCCGCCGTCGTATACCAGCGACTATTTTCTGAAGGTTCCGCAAGTCCTATAGTCGTCCATGTCATGACAGGTCTTCCTTCATCTAATGCTTTATAAACTTTATCAAAGCTCCCTCCACCTAAGTTTTCTGAACGACCTGGCAGATAGCTTTCTATCATATTTAAAATTACAGGAGAAAAAACGCCAAATCCATTTTTTGAAAAGGGATCTCCTATAAATGCTTTGTTCGGTGTCTCACCTCTAAGTTTGCCGTCCCTATACACAGGTCTTGAAGCCTTTGGCATATCCCTAGCAACTTGTTCTTTCGTTATATTCACACCATAGTACTTCAGTACCATTGTTAGTGCCGTTGCTTCACATCCAGTAGGTAGCTCTGGATGTTGATTAAGCACAGGAACATTTTGCACCATCACTTTTTTTGCTCCAAACACCTGTATACTTATAACCATCGTCATAAGGCATGTCATTAGTAAAAGAAGTTTTCTTCTCTTATACATCTTTACCCTCCTGTAAAATTATTCCACAACTTACTGTATTATAAGTTAATTTCAAAACTTTTTCAATAAGTGTAGTCACATTGTAAGGTAAAATAAATACTTTCTAAAAAACAAAGGCTATTGCACCTTTGCAATAGCCTTTTCATAATCCCCACTTCAACCTAGTTAGAGTGATTTTTTAATCGCTTTTTTTAGTTTCTTTGCCATAACCTTCATTTCGTGCATTACACTATTTGCTTTCATCAAAATCCCTCCTTAAGCTTTTATGAGTAACCACGTAGTTATTGTGTGCATTTAAAACTTTTCTATAATAGTCGTTGTTTGGATATTCAGTATAGTTTTTCCTTGCATAATCTTGTCCACTTACGAATATATTGAATTAAGCATTTTTTGAATAAAAGGGGGATTTATTGTGGCTAAAAATAAAAGAGGTCCATGGGCAAAAAAAGAAAAAAACTGGCGTGGCACATGCCCGGTTTGCAATCGACCACGTGTCAAATTGCTATGGGAAAAGGTAGAAGGAAAGACTAGAACAAAGGTTTGTAAAATCTGTGCCAATAAAAAATAAAGAAAATAAAGGGTTTTTTCCCTTTATTTTTTTTATGTATTGGATTAAAATAAGGATAAAAAAGATAAAAGAGCGAGGTAAAATACATGTCAGCTGAAATGAATGCATCGAATTTTATCAAGAATATCATTATAGATGACCTTGAAACTGGAAAACACAAAGAAATCATTACACGATTTCCACCTGAGCCAAATGGCTACTTACACATTGGCCATGCCAAATCTATTTGCTTAAACTTCGGACTTGGTGACGAATTTAAAGGACAGACAAATCTTCGTTTTGATGACACAAACCCTGTCAAAGAAGATACTGAATACGTAGAATCAATCAAAGAAGATGTGCAATGGTTAGGTTTCGAATGGGATAACCTTTATTTCGCATCTGATTACTTCGATACAATGTACGAAAAAGCACAGCTTCTTATTAAGAAAGGCTTAGCTTACGTATGTGACCTTACACCAGAAGAAATGCGTGAATACCGTGGTACACTTTCTCAGCCTGGTAAAGAAAGCCCATACAGAAACCGTTCTGTTGAAGAAAACTTAGACCTTCTTGAGCGTATGAAACAAGGTGAATTCCCAGATGGTAGTAAAGTTCTTCGTGCGAAGATTGATATGTCATCACCAAATATCAACTTCCGTGACCCTATCATCTACCGTATCGCTCACGCTGAGCATCACAACACAGGTGATAAGTGGTGTATCTACCCAATGTATGACTTCGCTCATCCATTAGAAGATGCAATCGAAAACATCACACACTCTATCTGTACACTTGAGTTCGAAGATCATAGACCACTTTATGACTGGTTCGTACGTGAATGTGAAATGGAAAGTGCACCTCGCCAAATCGAATTCGCTCGTCTTAACATGACAAATACTGTTATGAGTAAGCGTAAACTTAAGCAACTTGTAGATGAAGCTGTAGTAGATGGCTGGGATGATCCTCGTATGCCTACTATTGCTGGTCTTAGAAGACGTGGTTACACACCAGAAGCTATCCGTAACTTCTGCCGTGAAATCGGTGTATCAAAAGCTGATTCTACAGTAGATAGCCAAATGTTAGACTTCTTCTTACGTGAAGACTTACAACCAAAAGCACCACTTGCTATGGCTGTTATGCACCCACTTAAGCTTGTGATTACTAACTATCCTGAAGATCAATCAGAAATGCTTGAAATCGAAAACAATGCTAAAGACGAGAGCAAAGGTACACGTATGGTACCATTCGCTCGTGAACTATACATCGAGCAAGAAGACTTCATGGAAGTTCCTGCTCCAAAATACTTCCGTCTATTCCCAGGTAATGAAGTACGTCTTAAAGGTGCTTACTTCGTAAAATGTACAGACGTTATCAAAGATGAGGCTGGCAACGTGGTAGAAGTACACTGTACTTACGACCCAGAGACAAAGAGCGGTTCTGGCTTCACAGGACGTAAAGTAAAAGCTACTATTCACTGGGTAGAAGCAAAGACTGCTGTACCTGCTGAGATTAGACTTTACGAGCCACTTATCTTAGATGATGCACCAGAAAATGAAGGTAAACACTTCCTTGAGCAAATCAATCCAAATTCTCTTGAAGTCATTCAAGGTTTTGTAGAGCCAACTGCTATGGAAAATGTACAACCATTAGATAAATTCCAATTTGTACGTAATGGCTTCTTCAATGTAGATAATAAATACACTACTGAAGGTAAACTCGTGTTTAACCGTATCGTTCCACTTAAATCATCATTTAAACTTTAATAAAAAAAGCTGTTAGGCATAACCTAACAGCTTTTTTATAAATGCATTAACCATTCAAACAAAGGACTTCCTTCTGTCATTCCATACATATAGGCTGCTACTGCAACTGCTAAAATAAGAATAATCGTTTCTATACTCAGTATACCCACCATTTTTGTTAATTGTTTTTTCATAGCTCACCTATCTTTTTGAATTTTATAAATATATTGTATTCTTTTTATATTTATTAGTAAATATAAAAAAATTATTTTTTTCTCTTTTTATATAACCTTTTTTTATTATATGTGTTATAATGGCATTATATTTATCTTTTATTCATCTTGTGATTTAGTTAGTCTATTTTGCTACGGAGAGTACCCCGCTTTTTCTAGTAGCTACTAGACGTCAAATCTACTTTCTATTTCACTAAAAGACAAACCGTAGAAAGCACATGTGACTCACTTGTGCTTTCTACGGTTTTTACTGTTTATCCACTATTTATTTACTAAACCCATAGATAATTAGGCTTTTTTTGATTATAATAACACCATTACATCTTACTTATGAAAGGTAACACATTATGACTTTTAAAGACTTAGGCTTAAGTACACATATATGCAACACACTAAAAAATTCAGGCATCACAACACCAACGCCTATTCAAGAACGCGCCATTCCCCTTATCTTAAATGGCCAAGACCTTATCGGTGAAGCTCAGACTGGTACAGGTAAAACCCTTGCTTTTCTTCTCCCTTTATTCGAGAAAATAGACGAGACAAAGCCTTTTATTCAAACGCTTATCTTATCACCAACTAGAGAGCTGGCGATTCAGATTACCGAAGAAGCTTTGAAGCTTTCTAAAACAAAAGGTATCAATGTACTTCCTATCTACGGCGGCCGTGATACTGCGGGTCAGATCAAAAAACTAAAGGGTAATGTCCATCTAGTCGTTGCTACACCTGGTAGACTTCAAGACCACTTAACACAGCACACACTAGACCTTAGACACCTTCATACCTTCGTACTGGATGAAGCTGACCAGATGCTTCTGATGGGCTTTAAGGATGACGTAGAAAACATCATGCGTCATATGCCAAAGAAACGTCAGACACTTTGCTTCTCTGCTACAATGGATGCACCAGTCAAGAAGCTGGCTTACCGCTATATGAAAGAGCCTGCTGTCATTAGCATCAAGAAAAAACAAGTAACTTTGGAGACAATCAAACAAGAAGTCGTAGAGACCACAGACCGTCATAAGCAGGCTTCTCTTTTCCAAGTCCTCGAAGAAGACAGTCCTTTCATGGCCATTATCTTCTGCCGCACCAAGCGCCGTGTAGATACCCTTCATGAAGCTATGAAAAAAGAAGGTTATAACTGCATTAAACTACACAGTGACATCCTTCAATCAAAGCGTGAACGCCTCATGAAATCTTTCAAGGCTGGTGATATTCAGTACCTCATCGCTACAGATGTAGCAGCTCGTGGTATTGATGTAACCGGTGTGGACTATATCTACAACTATGATATCCCCGAGAGTCCTGAGGCATATATCCACCGTATTGGCCGTACAGCTCGTGCTGGCGAGAGTGGCTATACATGTATGTTTGTAGATCCTAAGAATGGTGGGGAGTTAGCTGATATTGAGAAAGCTATCAAGATGAGGGTACCTCGTCGTAGTCTTTAGAGGTCTCGCCGAGTACACTGGCATCGGACTGGGCATTACACTTCTTCAGCTTCGTGTCCATCTTTTAAGAGCTACTAAGCTCAGTTCTTTCGTAACGTCGCGAACTCACTTCGCTCGGGCACACTCCTAAGAGCACTCATTCACTTTCGCTAAGTAGCTCTACAAAAGACTCCCAATGAAGCTTCCGAAGTGTATGCCCTGTCCTTCCCCTAGTATGCTAGCAGCTCGTTAAGACTAAACGAATGAAAATAAAAAGATAAAAAATAATAGATGAAAAATAATAGATGAAGCGTACAAATAGCCCCTTGAAGGGGCTATTTTGTATTTAGAATATGTCTTGCAGATCTACTTCAAGGCTATCAAATATTTATCAATATCTGCTATCCCACATCCTACAACTTCATTTGTTTCTTCCGTACGTATTAAAATCCATAGATTTTGATTATAAACTTGTGTTTTAGTATAACCCTTCATTTGTTCTATGGTCACTTGTATATCTACATAAGACTTATTGATTACTTCAACAATAGTTGGTATATCTGTAACCTTAGCTGTCTCTATACACAATCCCTTTTATTTTATCAAAACAATCCCAGTAGAAACATCTTAAAAGGATGCTTTCTACTTTTTTTGTACAAACTTTTATTTAGATGCACCGAAAAGGTATTTTGTGCTGTCTAATGTATATAAAGCTTTATATCAAGCACGAAAGGAACATATATGGAACTACTTATCAGAAAAGCTATTAAAGGCGATCAAGATGCTTTTATCAAGCTTATGGAACTTAATGAAGTTGCTATGTACAAGACCGCAAAGGCAATACTTGCTAACGAAGAAGATATCGGTGATGCGATACAAGAAACTATTTTAGCTGCCTATAAGCATATTGGCACTTTAAAAAAGATTGCGTACTTTAAGACATGGCTTACCCGCATACTGATCAATAAATGTAAGGATATCATCAAATCCAATCAAAAACTTGTCCTTGTAGAGGATTATACCCCTACTGAAAGCTGTGATTCTCATTCATCTCAAGTCGAATTAAACGCTTGCCTCGAATCCCTTCCTAAGGAACAGCAGCTTATATTGCATTTATATTATTACCAAGGTTTTAACACCCGTGAGATTGGACAACTCCTTCATGAAAATGAAAATACCGTAAAATCTAGACTTTCCAGATCTAGGCAACGTTTTAAAGAAATTTTTTTTAGAAGTGTATAAGGAGGATTTTGATAATGAAAAATGATTTTGAATTAGATAGCAATATAAAAGAACACGTCAATCAAACGGAAGTTTTACCTGAATCCGTCAAACGGAAAACCCAATTAGCTTATGAGGAGATTAAATCAATGAAAAAATCTAATAAAAAACGATCAACTAAGAAATGGGCC
>JBOFIT010000099.1:0-2946 GCA_051650305.1 Cellulosilyticaceae bacterium | reverse complement strand
ATACAGCAAGTCATCATCTCACTATGTAAACACTTTGACGTCTCCACATTGCAACTTACCAAACGACACTTACGTAGCTACAAAACGATTAAAGCACTTCCCATCTACGCTCTAACCTATGTCTGTGAATTAATATAAGTAAGTGCTTCATAAGATGACGTAGTGTGTGAAAGATTTATAAGTGGTATCCTACCCTAAAAGGAGGTTACCACATGAGTATGAGTAAACTTGAAATTTGGAAAGACCGGATTAGCGAATGCAAGGCCAGTGGTCTCCCTGTTACAGAATGGTGCAAAGTAAAGGGCCTTACAAAAGCTAAATACTACTATTGGCATAAGATTATTCATGAAGCAGCTATGAGTGAGGAGGCGAAACCTATTTTTGCTGAAGTGCTAGTTCCTATAGAGACTCCAGTGTCGAAAGGTATTAAACTCACCTACAAAGATATTGATATTTCTCTTTCAAATAAGGCCGACACTGATCTTGTAGTACACCTTATTCATGAGTTGCAGAAGCAATGTTAAGTAGATTATTAAAAGATACAGAGCACATTTATATTGCCTGTCAGCCGACTGACTTTAGAAAGCAAATCGACGGGCTAGTAGCACTTGTAACAATGCACTTCAAGCTAGACCCCTTCTCAAAAGGTTGTGCTTTTATTTTTTGCAACAAACGAAAGAATGCGATTAAAGTCTTAAGATATGATGAAAATGGGTTTATTCTAGCTACTAAAAAGTTATTAGAAGATCTTAAATTTCAATGGCCTAAGACCCCCGATGATGTAAGGAAGATAACTAGCCAACAAATGGAATGGTTATTACAAGGTTTAGAACTAGAGCCTAAAAAGAGACATCACATTGTTGAAATGAGCAATAAAAATAGTTGTTTTTAGATGTAAAAAAATCACCAATCAAACCCTTGAAAAGCCTTGGAAAATCAACACTTTTCAAGGGTTTATTATGTCTGAAAATGTAGAAAATTAACTTCAAAAATGGTATAATGAGTATATCATACAAACGAGAGAAAGGGGTGTCTGAATGACTGAATATGAAGAACTTTTAATGCTACGAGAGCTAGTAGAAAAGCAACAAATGGAACTTATTCAAAAAGAACAAGACATCCTTAACAAAGAAAAGGATCTCCTAAAAAAAGAAGAAGATCTTTTAAAAAAGAACCAAGAAATTTTGAAGCAAGAACAAACTATTGAGTGGCTCAACATCCAAGTTGAAAATATGCTCCAAGCATTACTACATGCCCGCAAAAAGTTATTTGGTGCATCATCTGAAACGACACACCCTATACAGGGACAAGAAAGCTTGTTTGAGACTACACAAGAGCTGGCTAAAGAGTTGCTCGCTGAACAAAAAAAGGTGAGTATTGCCCCTTATACACGTAAACCAAGGCAGCCAGGTATACGAGCTGAGATGTTAGAACTTCTTCCTAAGGACGTGGAAGAATACATCATAAATCCTGAGGAAAACTGCTCTGTATGCGGTGGCACCCTAAAAGTAATTGGCAAAAAACTTATCCGCACAGAAGTAGAGTTTGTTCCAGCAAAAATAAAGGTAAAACAGGTTGTACAACAAGTGGCAAAGTGTACACAGTGTGGGACCAAAGATAGTGAACATCCTAAAGATCATTTTCAAAAAGCAGCTATTCCAACTCCTGTGCTCCCCCACTCTATAGCAACCCCCTCACTAGTAGCTCAGGTAATGTATCAGAAATTTGCTATGGGTATTCCTTTAAATAGGCAAGAAAGTGATTTTCATCGAATGGGTCTTATCTTACCTAGATCAAATATGGCTCACTGGGTTATTCGTTGTGCCGATGAATGGTTAGTGCCTGTATATGACCGCATACGTAAAGAGTTACTTAAATGCGATATCTTACATATGGACGAAACCAGAATTCAAGTAAATAAAGAAGAAGGAAAAAAAGCTAGTAGCCAATCATGGATGTGGGTAATTCAAAGTGGTGTACACGAAGCTATTAAGGCGACATTTTTTCACTATTCTTGTACACGTGGTGCCTCAGTTCCACAAAGGCTATTGAAGACATTTAGCGGCTACCTAACTACAGATGCTTATGTAGGATATGAAAAGGTAGAAGGCATTACACGAAGTTTATGTTGGGCTCATTGCCGCAGATACTTCGCCGAAAGCATTCCTTTAGATAATAAGGGTAAAGAAATACCTGGATCTAAAGGTGCTGAAGGGAGAGAGTTTATTAATCTCCTCTTTAAACTTGAGGAGGAAATGAAAGAATTAACACACGAAAGACGAAAAGAAAAGCGTCAGGAGGCTTCTAGAGCTATCCTTGATGCCTTTTGGTCATGGGTGCAAGAAACTTCACAAATGCCGACGACTAATGAAAAGCTAACTAAAGCATTAGGCTATGCCGAAAATCAAAGAAAATATCTAGAGACCTTTTTGAAAGACGGCAAACTAGCACTTTCTAACAACCTTTGTGAGGCCCATATCAGACCATTCGCAACTGCAAGACGAGCATGGCTTTTTGCAGACACGCCTAAAGGTGCTACTGCAAATGCAATACTTTACACACTAGTAGAAACTGCAAGAGCTAACAAGCTGGATGTATATGAGTACTTACATTACCTACTAACTGTTATGCCAAACACAGATTTTAGAAATCATCCAGAACGTATAGACGCCTATCTACCTTGGGCAGATGATTTACCAAAAGAATGCAGGCTAACAAATATACAAAAAAAGTGCCTCAAATAGATGCCATCTGATTGTAACAGAATGGTGTCTTTTTTTATAGACGTCATCTTTTGAAGCACTTACGATACTTGGTTTACAACTGAGCCGATGATTAAAAGTATTCTAGCTGAAGGCTTACATGTAATCGGCATGGTAAAGCAACTTAAGCAAAAATATAACTATAACGGTCATTCTTGTGACTTGAAAGAATTACGAACACTTT
>JBOFIT010000098.1:0-12462 GCA_051650305.1 Cellulosilyticaceae bacterium | reverse complement strand
TTCATATAGTTCCCAATCCCCAAAAATAAGTTGACGATACAAAACATAATGATTAATGTATTCAGTGCTTTCTCCCAATTCATCTTATCACCACACCTTCTTTATGGATAATACCACTGTTCATTTAATTGTACACCTTGCGTCATATAAACCGTCCCTGATGTATGTGGTATCAAATAAACTGACTGTACATCTTCAAAAGCTATCGCCTCATTTCCCTCTTCCATAAGGATCTCTAAAGCTGCATTGATAGGATCTAGATATGGGGAGGTCAAATGTGCTTCTCTCACCTCTCCCCCTACTATTTTGGGTTCTATACGAAGTGTGCAAATAGCTGCACTTACGATTTCATTATTTTTCACCGTTATTTCCACGAAGGATTCTAGGTCCATTTGCTCTTTAATTTCTCTGCTCAAATGAACGGCATACCCCTTATAAGACACATCAAAGTAGTAATTAATCTCATCCCCTTTAACTGCTATCTTAGAAAGGTACACAGCTTTTTTCATAGCTGGCGAAAGAATATCTGTATCCTGAATGAACTGCTTTGCAATATGGTAGCCCCCAAGTCTGGTGGTCTCCGACTTTGTAGGCTTAGGCGATAAGTTCAAGTATTCGATAACCCCCGCTGGATTATAGATAGCTAGACTTCTCTTTTGTTCAGTAAAAATCACACTGCCATCCTCATCATAATCTACATTTTTAATCAAAGGATTGATGAAAAAGTCATTCACATATTTCTCTAGTTCTTTGACCCCTGCTGGCCTTGTCATATCGATTGGATTGTACACTGTTAGGACATCGTAGTCGATAGGTGCATTGGTACTTGCTATAGGCATAAATGTATTATCCTCCACGTAATTTTTCACGTTAGATATAACACTTGGTTGGTACTTTGTAACACCCTTTAGCATTTCTTCACGAGTAAAGACTGTATAGATTTTATTGATTTCTTGGAAGTCACCGGTTACATCAACGCGATACGTCTTCTCATCTTTGGTACTCACCATATAGATAATCAAGTCCTTTTCAAACTTCGATTTAGATCCCATAAAAATCATATCTATGCCTTCAATTTTAGCCGTATCACTGCTGCTCCCATTTAACTCTTGTAGGGTCATTGGCACCTGATATTCATAACAAATCGTAGGCATGGCAAAAAGCGCCTCCCACGGTATGCCCTCTAAAGGCTTTACTTTTTTATAGTCAATTTGTTCACTTTTTAAGGCATTTTGTAATTTCGCGACGAGTCGTTCATACTCCCTTCTCGTGCTTTCGATTGTATTATTCACTCGGTAGGCAAAGGATGCATTACTACTCACATTACTGGCACTAGGTCTGATAATCCATACACCATAAGGATCTATGCCCATCTGCTCTACTACAGGTGCTTTAAAAAAACTTTGGCCAGGTATGCCGCCCAACCAAAGCATGGTAGTTTGTATAATAGTTAATAAAATAAGCATTGCCAAGACAATGCTTTTTAAAAGTTCGCTTTTTTTCATAGAAGTCACCTACGCCTTATCTCGTAACTGGCGTACCAAGTGTTTTCTCTGGCACGACTTCTTTTTCACTCGCTTGTGGCGTTGTGATTTTCTCTACGATTGCTTGTGGTGTCATATAAGATTTAATGAGTTGTCTTTCTGATTCAGACATACGCTTAATCTTTAAGGTAATGCTACCTTTATCACTTCCATTTACATAACGTAATATAATTGTATTTTCGCCTTCTTTCAAATCAATGAGTTGATTGAAAGTCTGTGTGGCCCCAACTGTTTTTAACTTGTATTCTACCGTCCTCTGATCTTCTTGGAGATCAACTAGATTCGTATCATAAGTAACACTAATGATAATATCAGTCCCTACAGTTGCTTCACCCATAACATTCATCTGACTGTCGAAAGTCTGAATATCATCTTTCTTAGGTGGTTGGGTAATTCGCACACTTATTTTTTCTTCTGTCTTGATAGTATTCACTACTGGTTCTTGGACTTCTTGTGGTTTATTCGTCACAACCGCTGGTCCATGAACAGTATTGGTAGCATAGGTATCCATGCTTACAAAGCCTACTCCTGCAAATATGATTAAACATAGCATTTGCTTGATGCGCTTCATGTGGAACCCCCTTTCATTGCTGTACATTATATATTTCTTATTATATATGAACAATATTACAACAATATTACACGGCTTTAACTTTTACTTTACATCATTTTTTTACTCATCTTGATAATGCCTGAAAGTAAATTGTTACGGTCGTACCCTTTCCAACTTTACTGGTCATTTTGATACGTCCACCATGTAATTCTACCATTTCTTTCGCAATGGCCAACCCAAGTCCTGTACCCCCTAGATTTCTGGATCTCGCTTTATCTACGCGGTAGAACCTTTCGAAGATACGCTCCAAGTCAGGTCCTGCAATGCCTATACCTGTATCTTGAACTTGAATAACTACCTCTTCGTTTTTGAAAAGCTTAATGGTTATCTTGCCTGGGTCTATACTATATTTTATGGCATTTGATAATATATTGTGCAAGATCTGCCTCATTCTTGCACTATCTCCCATAATAAAATATGCTTCGTCTTCATTGTATTCAAGGCTTATCTTATGATCTTTCTTATGTGCATGAATCATCTGTGCATCTATGGTGTCTTCCACAAGTTCAAGGACATTGATTGGCCTTAAATCTAGCTGCATCTGCTTATTATCGATACGTGAGAGTTCTAGTAAATCTTGCACCAGATTGGTCATACGGTCCGTTTCCTTCTCCATCACTTTGAGGAAGGTTGTGGCGATCTCCTTATCTTCTAAGGCACCATCTAAAAGGGTCTCTGTATAGCTCTTCACCGTAGTAAGTGGTGTACGAAGTTCGTGGGATACATTGGCCACGAATTCTTTACGCATGCTGTCTAATTTTTGTTGTGTCGTAACGTCCTGCATCACGACTACTAGACCTTCACTTTCTCCTAGAACGTTGGTATACGGTGCAAAATGCAGGCTAAAGTACTTATCTTCTATGCTCATCATATGACTTTCTTCGGTATAGTCCTCACCCATTAAGATGCGATCAAAAGAAATCTCTACGCCTAGTCTAGGAAAGATATAATCGAAACGATGGTCCATATTGGTATTGCCTAGCATTTCATAACATACTGAGTTGGCATGGATAAGCACCCCTTGTCGGTTAAAAGCCATAACCCCATCTGCCATATTTTCTAGGATCTTCTCTAGTTTGCTTTTCTCACTGGAGATATCTGCCATGGTACGACTAAGCTCTGTAGCCATGTAGTTGAAACTCTGGGTTAATTGACCGATCTCATCTGAAGAATAGATGGGTATACGGTTGAAAGACCCTGCTGCTAGCTGCTTTGAACTACTGGTTAGTTGCTTGATAGGTACGGTAATCATACGTGAGAAAATCGCACTAAAGACTACAGCTATCCCCATTGCTAAGACTGATGCCACACTAATGGTACGCATAACACTTAGTACATTGTCATAGATCTCACTTGCATCTGCTTCTACATAGATGATGGATAGAATTTCACCTGTCAAAGGGTCTAGCACTGGCCTTGCATGGTCGATGACATTCTGCCCTTTTTGTGAATTACTTGTAAAGTGTACCCATGATGCGGTAGCCGCCTTCTTTTTCTGTATAGCATCCCCTACGATAGCTGAACCTGAATCTGCATAGTCGCCTTTTTTGTACTTAGTGGCAGTCCCTAGCTGTACACGTCCCTCTGCATCCAATATATAAATCGTCTGCTCATTAAGGGAGATGACTGTCTTTAGCTTGGTCTCTACTTCATCTAGACTTTTCTGCGGATTCATACCGTCTTGTGGCCCTAGTATACGCTCGATATTATCTGCTGCGTCACTAAGCTGATTCTTGATTTTATTGTACTGGGCATTTTCTATATTATAAATAATAAAGCTTCCACTTGTGACCATGATAATCATGACAACACAAAGATAAATCCCTACGATTTTCCACTGTATACTTGCTCTCATCCCTTTAGCCTCTGAAGTAGTAACCTACACCACGTTTCGTAAGAACATATCCAGCTTTCGATGGATCATCCTCTATCTTCTCTCTTAAACGTCTGATGGTTACATCTACTGTTCTGACATCTCCATAGTATTCATATCCCCATACTTTTTCAAGGAGTGTCTCCCTTGAAAATACTTTTCCCTTTTGTGTTACCAAGAATTTCAGAAGTTCAAATTCACGTAGAGTAAGCTCGATAATTTGACCATTTTTAGTGACTTCATACTTAATCATATCGATACTTAAGCCACCTTCTTCGATGACTTCATTAGTCCCCTTAGTGCCACCTTCACTCATTCCTATCACACTACGTCTTAAGTTTGCCTTGATACGTGCGATAAGTTCTCTCATCCCAAAAGGTTTGGTCATGTAATCATCTGCACCTAATTCCAGCCCTACTACTTTATCAATCTCTTCTGCTTTTGCTGTAAGCATAATAATCGGTGTTTCTTTTGTTTGTCTTACTTTTTTACATACTTGAAGACCATCCATTTTAGGCATCATAATATCTAGCAAGATTAAGTCAGGGTCCACCTGGCTAATGAGCTGTAAGCCTGCTTCACCGTCATAGGCCGTATACACTTGATACCCCTCTTTTTCTAAATTGTATTTGATAATATCTGAAATCGCTTTTTCATCTTCTATAATCGCTATTTTTTGCACGCTATTCCTCCTCCTAATGTTTTTATATTATGGATTAGTCGGCTCCGCTGGTGTCTCTTGGGTTGGTAGTTCAATTAAGTTAAGTCCTAATAAAGGTACTCTTACTTGTACATTGATTTCTTGACCAATCTTAAGTGGTGTCTTCTCTGTCATACCTTCATTGGCTTTTAAAACATCTGTAATCGTAACCCCTAGTTTGTTTGAGATACGCCATAAGCTATCTTGAGGTTGTACTTCATATGTAATGGTACGTCGTTGTCTCTTGCTACACATGTCTACTAAGTCGTCAAGTGTTGTCAGGTCTTTCTCTGTGGCATAGATTGACTTAAGGGATACGTCATTGGTAAACTCTGCACGTACAGTCTCGTCGTCAAAGTATTTCTTCTTAAGTTCTGTCTTTAATTCTTCTAGTACTTCTTTTGATTCGATGACTGCTACTTTCTCACCATCGATATGAAGCTCTTGGAATTCCAGTGTGATCCCTAGGCTTTCTCTTAGATAGCTCGGTAATTTATTTGGGTCGAGTAAATCTTTGTTTGGTACACGTACTTTCTTGATTTCGTCTATTTCTTCTATTTGGACTTCTGTCTTGTATTGTTGTTCTAATTGTACTTCTACTGTCTGTAGTGCCGCTGTAATGTATTCTTTCTTTGCTACGGCACCTATTTCCTTACCATCAATGGTGATGCGATACGCATTTGGAAGTAGCGCTATCCCAACTCCAACCACAAGACTTATACCAACTACGGCACCTACTATCATCCCTTTATTACGTGGTTTTTTGTATCTTCTTGCATTGCTCAGATAGATTGTTTTTGATTTCTTCTTTAGCATCTGGCTACCTCCTCTAGTGTTCTGTTTATTGCTTTCTTCTAATCATATCAGTTTATAGGCCTCAATTAAAGCGTTTCAAGGAAAAACACTAAAAAAAGCTAATTCCTTATTATGGGAATTAGCTTCGTAGCGCTTAATTTAAAACTTCAATCATTGTAGGAGAAAGTTCTTCACCGTAGTTAAAGGTTACAAGTACTTCCATCTCTTCTTCTAACTTATTGCGATGTACTTCTTTGCGGTCCATCATAATAGTCACATCGCTTGGTACGTTGATACGCTTTACAGTCATTGTCTCACCAGTCATGGCATCGTATTCCACAAGGACATCGATATATCTTGTTCCCTGTCCAATATACTCAATAATCCCTTTATAAGTTACCTTTGAAGGTGCTTTCTTTACTTCTAAGAGTTGTGCTTCTTTGCTTTCTAGACGCACTTCTACTTCCATCCCTAAAAGGATGTCACGTAAACTGATGTCTTCTCTTGTATTGTTGTCATATAAGTCTGTGTTGCTCGTAATGGCTACAGTTACTTCACCGTCTTTTGTCTCTACCACAACTTCTGGTGTGCTAGAGATAACGATTTTTCTAACTCTACCTTGAATTTTGCTTTCAGTATAAGTCGCTTGGATTTCTACCACTTTTCCTTTAGACTCTTTAAAGGTTAATTTATCGCCTACACGTATTTCATCTATGTATGCTTCTTTACCATTACGGTATACTTCCACATCTTTGCTTACTTCTATTTCTTCCGTTGTCTTTCCGTTTTGAACAGTCATCACATAATGACTTGGTTTGATGGATACCTTCACATACTCCATGTCTTTAGATGGTGTCGGATTTGTATTTTTCTCAAGGATTGATATATCCATGATTTGATCATTCTGTACTTTAATCGTTACACGATCACCTACTGCTACTTGGCTTAGAGCAATGCTTTCACCTTTGTAAGTAATGGCACAGTTTTTATCTACTACAAAACTTACTGACCCACCATTTGTATAGATACTTAGGTCGCCATTACGTCCTATGCGGTCCACTTCTCCTGTATAGCTAGCTGCTTTATCTGGCTCAACCTCTGGTTTTACTTCACCTTGAATCGTGATATTTTGGATGGTATCGCTTTGTCCACTTAAGGTCATCTCTAATGTTTGGCCGATTTTTACATCTTTTACATTAAGCACTGTACCTTTGGCATCTTTTACAACAGTTGCTGGTGTTGCTGTATAGAACTTATTGTTACCTTGCACTTCGACAAGTACAAGTGTTTCATTAGCTGCATTATTTTTTGGAATCACATTGTAGACTTTACCAATTACGACCTTACCATTTGGCTCTGGTGTTGGTGTGGTCTCTCCTAAGCTTTCTTTGTGACGAATAGCATTGGTCGTCATTGTCGCACACATGGCACGTGTCACTTTATCATTTGGATTGAACTTACCATTTGTATCACCATTTACAAGACCTGCTTTTTTAAGGTAAGCCACGTAAGGTCTATTTTCTGGTTTGATACTTGTTTCATCTGAGAAACCTGTACCATTGTATTCAGCTACTGCTGTATTTGCCTTACCAATCATACGCACAAGGTATACTGCTAAATCTTGCTTTGTCATGATTGTATTCATCTCTTTACCATCTGCTGTTTTCACCATGAACTTAGCAAGCTCATCTGCTGTTAAGTAACCTCTGCCGAGTATGTAAGCGATTTCTTCGTTAGAAGACTTACGCCAGCCTTTGTACTTCCCTTCGTACTGTTGAATCGTAGGTAATTGGCGTTGGTAATTGGTGCGGATGTCTTGTTTGAACTGTTCGTCCATATCTTTAATGATCATCTCATCTTGGTAGCCTGTAACTTTCGCTAAAATCTCACTAAATTCAAAGTAAGTCACTTGATCATTTGGCAAGAACTTACCTTCACTATTTTTAGTCATATAACCATTTTCTTGCATATATGCTACACCTGCATAAGCCCAGTGTGATTGTGCTACATCAGTAAAACTTGTGGCAAATGTATTGACACAAAGCACACCTGTAAGCCCTAATATAAGCGCAATTCTCGTAAATTTCTTTTTCATCAGATACCTCCTGGAGATATTATTTTCTTTTTGTATATAGATTAACTTAAATTCATTATTCAATACCTTATATTTTATAGGAGTTTGTACAAAAATACAACGCTAATTAAATTTTGTAATATGAATGCAAACATCAGGACATTTTTTGCACAAAAAAACAGGGAGCTATATGCTCCCTGCCCTCTGATGCCTTATGCTAAGTCGACTGCATCCACTTGTTGGATGACGTATTTTGCACCTGCCACTGTACTTGGTGCTACCACATCTCCCATTGCACCACTAGCAATGACTGCTTCCATTGCTGCCTTAATGGCTGCTGGTTGAAGTGAAACATGTGGGTTATTGACAGTAAGATCAAGCTCCGTCTTGAGTGGTGTACCGAATGTTAAAACTAATTTGCGTTTGATGATTTCCATATACTATACCCTCCTTTGGTTTATGCCATCGCTAAGATGGTTTCTTCTACTTTTGTGACATGTTGTACAACTTCTTGTTGAAGTGTACCGATTGCTTGCCCTAGTGCATAGTAGGCTTCGTCCGTTGCCTCTTTGTTACACTTTGAAATGGTTTGTGACCCCTTTGCAAGCTTTAACACAACTTTTACTTCATCTTTTGTTCCTTGAACTGCCATTTGCTTTTCCTCCTTAGGATTATTTTTTGTAGCGTTGCAACTGCTTACATCTATCTATATAGTCAAGTCGTTGACCAATCCGTCACTTTCTAGCAAACTTTTTAATTTTTTTAATGCACGTCGTTTTTTTGCTTCTATGGCATCATAGGATTTCCTTGCTTTCTCTGCGATCTTAGCCAGTGGCACATTCTTCAGATAAAAGTCCTCTATCAGACAGCGTTCCTCTGTGGTCAGCTTCTGCAAGCCTATCTGTAAAGCCTCGCTTAGCAGGCTACGAACACTCTCTTCCACAAAGTTCTCCTCGATGGCTATCGTCTCATCTTTTTGTTGATACGTACTTTCTTCCATCTCCAAACTGAGGCTTGGGCCGCATCCCTTTTGACTCATAATCCTCTTTCCATAACGATATAAAACCATTCGATAGTAGGCACTGAAAGTAATCTCATAACTTTCCTTATAAGTCTCTACTGCATGATGAAATACTTCAAAGCTTTGCTGTTCCCAGTCTTCCTTATCCATATCTACCCCTGCCATCTTATAAGCCCACTTGCTCCACAAGGGCTTGTATACCATCCATTCTACTACTTCATCCATTAAAAAGCCTTTCCGCTGCAGCTTTTTTGTATTTGCGCTTCTTTACAGTAGCACCTTATTTTCCTATGGACGAACACAGACTTCTGCTTTCTCCTAAGAGACTTTCTTTTTCTACATTATTACTTGCAATTATTTTCCAAATATTTTATACTTAGCTCATTATTATCGAACATATGTTCGATTTTTAGAGGAGGTTTTTAATGTCTTATTACCACATTCATGCGCTTATACCGATTTATACAACTACTGGCGAGAACGCTACCCTCGTCATTCACCTAGATGGTTCTTCTGAAAAATGTCACTGCACCCTTCAAACTTACATACGACGTATGCTGTACCAAGCCCATCTAGATCCGCAGTCGCTTAAGTACTGGACTTCTAAAGTACTGGGAGAGAAGCTTAATACACCGCTTATTCTCAGTGATACCCTTGTGTTTATCCCTATAAAGATGCGCCAAGCTATCGGTCGAACAGATGGCTGCTTCGGCTACGTCCTCAGTAACTGTATCCTTACTTATGATGATCACACCCTTACCCTTACATCTGGTCAGACACTCACAACCCTTTCTACCAAATCCTATGTCGCTAAAAAACAACGGGATGCGTGTCTTCTTCGCTATGCTTATTTAGAACATCGCAAACAACATTCTTTTATGATTGACTAATTTTATAATTTTTTCAAATTTACATGATATAATAGATTTTTATTAATTCTCATAGGAGGTTTATCATGGACTTTAAAGATCCAAATAATGTTGTTATTGATGTTGATTTCAACAAACAATTATCACAGTTTACGAAGCAGTTCAAAAGTGTTTTTAAGTTTCTTCTCTTTGCCATTATCCTTTTGATTCTCTTGCTGTCATCGGTTTATCGCCTTTCTACAGGTACAGTAGGGGTCATCACACGTTTTGGTGCTGTCAAAGGTATCAACGAGCAGGCAGGTATTCACTTCAAGATACCTTTCATCGACAAAGTTCAAAAGGTGGATGTGCAGACTGTTCATAAGATGGAGTACGGCTACCGTACCGCTACAGCTGGCTCTACCCAAGTAAGCCCTGAATACTTAGATGAAAATATCGAAGAGCAAGTTATCGTAGAAGCTGAGCAAAACAACGCTTCTATCATCCTCCTGAATCTCATCATTCGTTTCCAAGTAGAAGACCCTATCAATTTCCTCTACGAGGTCGATGACTTAGAAGGGACAATGCGCCTTGCTCTTGAGGACGTGGTACGTAGTACACTCCCTCGTTTTAGTATCGATGAAGCTTTAGAAAACAAAGAGCTCATCGATGAAGCTATCTTACCTAAGTACCAAGCAAAATTAGATAAGTATAATGCTGGTATTAAAGTAGTCCAAGTTACTGTACAAAACGTCTCACTCCTTCCTGCTGTTGAAGAAACACGTCAGCAAGTAGAAGAAGCCAACCAGTACAAGAAAGGCCGCCAAGAAGAAGCTGAGAAATACGCAAACACCATCCTTCCAAAAGCCAATGCAGAAGCTACAAAACTTTTAGAAGACGCCAAAGGCTACAGTGCTGAAACCATCGCTAATGCCAATGCTGACGTAGCAGAGTTTGAAGCACTTTATAGTGAGTACATACAAAATCCTGAGCTTGTAAAGGAAAAATACTATATCGAAGCGATGCAACAAGTGCTTAATAACAATGAACTTATCATCGATCAGACTTCTAGTGGTGATGTGTTTAAATTCTTTGATGTAAACAAAGCTCAAGGTCAAAAAATGACAGGAGGTAATGCACAATGAAAAAATACACCGGTCTCCTAATAAGTCTCCTCGCTATCATCCTTGTGGTCCTAGGCCTCCAAAGTATCTACATCGTACAACCTGATGAACTAGCCATCGTTCAGCGTTTTGGTGCCCTCGTCAGCGCTGTGGTGACCGAAGGGAATGCGCAGTACGTTCAAGACACTTTAGCCGAGCACGATGTGCTTCAAGGTGTAAAAGTCATCGACGAACGCGGACTTCTCTTTAAACTACCTTTCGTAGATGTGGTGGAGAAATATAGTTCTAAATATCTAACCTATACTTCTCGTAAGGAAACCATCAACACCAGTGATAAGCGTAAGTTAGATATCCAGATGTATGCACAATACAGCATCGAAAACCCTGCTATCTATAAAATCAGAGTAGGCTCATCTTCTAAACTGAATCAACTGATGGATGATAACGTCTATCCCGTGGTTATTCAGTCTGCCAACAAGCTTACTTTTGACCAGTTCTTCAACGACACCACCATGAGTGAGATGATGGAAGAACGTCGCCAAGAGCTTAATAAGACACTGATTCATCAGTATGGCATCGAGATTGCTGACATCGGTATCTACCGTAAGAACTTCCCTCAGTCTAATATCACAAGCATCGAAGACAAAATGAGTAAGGAGATTCAAAAAGAAAGCGAACAACTCCGTGCCGAAGGGGATGCTTACTATACACAGTCTACTTCTGAGACAGACCGTATAGGCACAGAGATTATCGCAAAAGCCACTGAAGAAAGTGCCGTTATCCGTGCTGAAGCTGAACGTAAGGCACTAGAGATTTATCAGCAGTCCCTTACAAAAGATGTGGAGTTCTACCGCTTTATCCAACGTATGAATACGTTTAAAGTGATGGAAGGACAGACTATCTTCTTTGATGGGGATAATGATTTCTTGAAGTATCTTGATGGGTATAAGCAATAGGTCAGGATGTGTAGGTAGTAGGAGGTGGATACTCTCTTCATAAAATAGTCAGTTGTTCTAAAGTTCTAAGAGCATTTGCTTTCATAACGCGCTAAACTCCCTTCGGTCAGACAGTAGCGCTAAAACCATTACAGCAAATCCTCTAAGAACTTTTTACGAACGCCTTCCAATATTTTATTCCGAGAGTACCACCTCCTTTGGCCTGACTACATAGCCCTGTCCTTGTGGTACCCAACAAGTTACGTGGGTTGGGTGAGAAAAGAAAAAGATGAAGAACAAAAAAAGGAAAATTCCCTGATGTTTACATTGGGGAATTTTCCTTTTTTGTGGTTGTATTATTCTTTGGTGAAGATAGTGATACCGTCTCGGTTGATTTGTTTGGCGATTTCGTCTCCTAGTGCATCTTGGAACACAATGTCTAGGCTGTATATGCCTACAATTTCTTCTAGTTCAAAAATAAGGCTTCCTTTACTTTGTCCTTTGCAATCGATACATAGGTCGATATCAGCGTTGTTCGCAGATGTCCCTTTGGCTCTGGAGCCGAATAAGATGACTTGTTGGATTGCTATATCCTAAGATATTATCTTTCATCATGAACACATCTTTACTTTTACACTTATTTTTACTTAAGTATATCCTTTTTCATAGATTTTTAAAACCCTTAGTTCTAGAATGGATACCAGAAGTATGGTATCTGACTTTTCAGGATAAAGCCTCCGATGATGAGGGCGATACCTAGTATGAGGGCGATGATATCTGTCTTGGTGACGGCTTCGCGGATGTACCATGTACGTTTTTTGTGTTTGCCGAAACCTCTAAGGTCCATGGCGTTGGATACCACTTCGATGCGGTCTAGTGAGCCTAGTACCAGCGGAATGAGTACGGTCACGTAGTTTTTGATGATAACCTTCAGT
>JBOFIT010000097.1:0-9716 GCA_051650305.1 Cellulosilyticaceae bacterium | reverse complement strand
TGTGTACGCTCCATACCATGTGATGCATGTACACCTGGTCCTATAAGAGCTCCTTTGATATTATTGCCTCCACGAAGGGCTGCCCCTACATCTGAGCCGTACATTGGATAGATGTCTACTGCATAGTCAAGGTTATTTGTCTTTGCAAGCTCTATAAGTTCTGAAGTCATGTGGTAATCGTATGGCCCTGCTGAATCTTTAGCACAGATAGATACTTGATACTCTGTGCAGCTAAGGTCTTCACCGATGCATCCCATATCTACTGCAATCATCTCTGTGATATCTTCTGGAATATAAGATGCACCATGTCCTACTTCTTCATAAGTTGAAAGGAGAATCTTCAGTGTATGTGTAGGCACTGTCTTTTCAGTACTTAATGTATGCAGTAAAGTAAGTAAAATGGCTACACTTGCCTTATCATCTATAAAGCGAGACTTTAAGAAGCCGCTTTCTGTTACTGTGGTTTTAGGATCGATAAAGATGTAGTCCCCATTACTAATCCCTAAGTTCTGTACATCCTCTTTAGACTTCACTTCTTCATCTAAGCGTACTTCCATTCCCTTTGCATCTCTTGCCTTTGTAGCTGCATCTTCATAGACATGTGAAGATGGGCTTGTACTTAGGAATGTTCCTGTATACGTACGTCCATCTCTGGTACGTACTTTACAATACTCACCATCTAATGTAGCAAGGATAGGTCCGCCTACTTGTGTAAACTTAAGGGTACCACTTCCTGTGATACTTCTTACCATAGCCCCTAAAGTATCTACATGGGCAGATAAGCCGATGACTCTGCCACTTTCTTTCCCTGGCACAGTGATGATACCACAACCTTTTTGTGTATACTCAAAAGCATACCCATAGTCTTTTACTTTTTGTTCGATTAAAGCCATCACTTCATGACAGTATCCACTTGGGCTATCACATCCTAATATTTCTTTTGCTATTGCCATTACATATTCTTTATTTGCTTCCATTTTTGTCTTCCTTTCTAGAATTTAAATTGGTTAACGGTTTCTTTAAGGTGAACCGCAATTGCTTCTAACTTTTTTGCAAGTTCATTCATATTATCCACTGATTCTGTCTGCTCTTTAATAGACCCTGCAACCTCTTGTGTAGCTGCTGCATTTTCTTCTGCGATAGCTGATAAAGTCTGCATAATATCGATGATTTCATCACGCTTTGCAGTCATCTGCTGCTGCATCTTTAAGACATCATTGATAATCATCCATGTGTTCTCAATGGCATCTGCAATCCCATTAAATTTGCTTTGGGTATCCTTCACACTATCTGCTTGATTGTCTATTCTAGTGGTTATACGCTGCATCGCCTCAACTGCACCGGCACTGGTCTCACTTAAGTCTTTAATATTTTGCTCAATCTCTGCAGTAAAACGGTCTGCCTGCTCTGCAAGTTTTCGAATTTCAGTAGCGATGACCACAAAGCCTTTACCTTCTTCACCGGTACGTGCTGCTTCTATGGAAGCATTCAGTGCTAGTAAGCTAGTCTGACTTGCAATGGCCTTGATTTTTTCACTTGCTCTTGTAATGATATCTGATTTTTCTTTTGTTCTCAATATATTTTGGTAAGATAGCTCCACTTCTTTTTGTGTTTGGATGGATTCTTCACTTAACTGATTGATTAAGATGACCCCTTCATCTTTAAGGTGTGCCACTTGTCCTGCTGCATTTTTCAGACTTTCAATACCTTTTCCAGCATCACCTATGAGTATCCCTAAGTTTTCCACATGCATTGCACCATCTTGTGTATTGTTTGCTTGATGGCTGGCACCATCCGCGATTTGCTCCCCTACTAAGCTGATCTCCTCGCTGGTTTTATTGACGTAGTCCGTCACTACCCCTAGATCATTGGCTCTTACACTTACTTCTTCAGCTAGTGCGATGGTCTCTCCCATAACGTCACACAATGCTTCTCGCAAAGAGACGATGCTTTTGCCCAAGTCTCCTATCTCATTATTTTGCTTCATAACCAAAGGTGGCATTTCATCAGATAAGTCTAGTTGCCCCAGTACATTAGTATAAGCTGCTGCTTTTTCTAGTGGCTTGGATATATGAATAGCCGTCATAATGGTTATTAGGATTGAAATAAGAATAACACCAACACCGATGATTAGAAAAACACTTGTGGCTACATTTAACTCATGACGAATAAGTGTAAGCAAATCCGCCTCTGGTACCCCTGTAAAAAGCATACCAATAATCATTCCTTGACTATCTTCGATAGGTGCATAGGCACACATATAAGGTTGTCCATTGATGACATTATCCCCGATGTATATACCACCTGTTTCTACTGCTTGTACGATAGGCGATGTGTTTTCAATACTAGTTCCTATGATACGTTCGCCTGTTTCTTCATCGATAATCGTGGTGGCGATACGTTTATATCCCCCACTTGTCTTCGCAAAAACTGTAGTTTCTTCTAAATCATCTTTACTCAGGCTATCTACCCACTCTTCATCCCCATACAAGTCGCTCCCGCTTGTGGCTACAAGGGTATCCTCACCTTGTTCGATACTTCCGTATTTATAACTTAACAACTGTTTACGCAAGTAGACGTCTGATTCTAGTCGCGACTTCATCATCGTATACTTGACGTTGTCCATACTCACCCGTGATAAAATACATCCGCCTACTGTTGTTATGACAATCATGACGACAATCAGCGTTACATAGTTTACTAATAACTTTTCCCTTATGCTTCCTTTTCTCTTGAATCCTTTCATCCTACTCAGTCCCCCTTTATCTCATCCATTTGATGCCAATGTCTGTTATAAAACTGTATTTATAGGAAAATTATAGCACTTTTTGTTTATATATTCCATTATTTTGTTTTTATTTTTATTTAATTTTGTTTATTTTATCTTATCTATATTTTTGATTTAATAGGATATCTTGTAGTAAAATAAGTTAAGATTATTTATTCTAATTCAAAGGAGTGACACAATGATTTCTACAAAAATGCAAGACCTCGTAAAAAACAGTTCTGTTATACGCGCAATGTTTGAAGAAGGTAAGAAACTTGCAAGTATCCATGGCGCTGAAAACGTTTATGACTTTAGTTTAGGTAACCCAAATGTGGTTCCACCTTCTACTATTAAAGATGCCATTCATACAATCTTAGAAGAAGAACATCCTAACGTTCTTCATGGTTATATGAACAACTCTGGTTATGAAGATGTACGTCTTACCATCGCTGATTACTTAAATAGTAAGCATACGACTACCCTCACAGCTGATCATATCATCATGACTTGTGGTGCTGCTGGTGGACTTAATGTCATCTTCAAGACACTGCTTAATCCTGAAGATGAAGTCATCGTCTTTGCACCATTCTTTGGTGAGTACCGTAACTACGTAAGTAACTTTGATGGCAAACTTGTGGTGGTACCTGCTGATACTTCTACCTTTGAGCCAAACCTTCAAGCTTTAGAAGCAGCACTTACACCTAAGACAAAAGCTGTCATTATCAATACACCAAACAACCCTACTGGTGTCATCTACTCTGATGCTACCTTAAAGAAACTTAGCGCCTTACTCACTGAAAAGGAAAAAGCCTTCGGTACAAGTATCTACCTCATCTCTGATGAACCTTACCGCGAGCTTGCTTATGATGGTATAGAGGTACCTTACCTCCTTAACTACTATCATAATACGTTCATCGGCTACTCTTATAGTAAGTCCCTTTCACTTCCTGGTGAGCGCATCGGCTACATAGCTGTTCATCCTGAAATGGATGACTTAGCAGATATTCTTTCAGCACTTAATGTTGCAAACCGTATACTAGGATTCGTTAATGCACCTTCTCTTTTCCAAAAGGTCATTGCTAAGTGTATCGATAACGAAGTAGATGTAACGATCTACAAACGTAACCGTGATTTACTTTACAATCACCTTGTAAGCCTTGGCTTTGAATGCATCCAGCCACAAGGGGCATTCTATCTCTTCCCTAAAGCACTTATTGAAGACGACAAAGCTTTCTGCCAGATTGCCAAAGAGTACAATATTCTACTTGTACCAGGCTCATCTTTTGGTTGCCCAGGCTATGTACGCCTCGCATACTGCACAAGCTACGAAATGATCGAGCGTTCACTTCCAGCCTTTACAAAGCTTGCTGAACGTTTTAAATAGGAATAAAAAAGCCAAAAGTTCCTGGGTTTTCATCCCATACTTTTGGCTTTTTTATTCCCATTATTCACATTGTAACAAGCTGATGCATGTAGAGGGTAATTAACATTGAACGTAAACACTAAAGGTAATAGAAGTCGTAGCTCCAGGGGCGATATTACCTATATTAATACCCGTAGATGGCGTAGCTCCAGGCTGTGCAATACCATCTACAACGACACTATTTGTAATAAAAGTCGTTCCGGATGGTATCGTATCTTTAAATATAACATTCGTTGCAGTTGTCGATCCAGTATTCGGAATCTTAATGGTATAGACCAATGTATCTCCACATGTAGCATATGATTTATCCACCGCCTTTGACAAAAAGCTCAAGTCAGCATTATTAACAGTTGTAACGGTAATATTAGAATTAAGCGTTGAGACAGCACTAGCGAAAGTGTAGCCAACAGTAGCTGCATTGAGGTAAGGTGAAGGAATTGTATCTGTAACGAGTGCTTGGAACGTAATAGTGGTAATGGTACCTGCCGGAATCGTTCCTAGATTAACAGATGATGGCGGATTTGGATTTGCTGCTGGGATGGTTACGCCATTGATTGCTAGGGTATTTGGAATAAAAGATAAACCAGTAGGCACGGTATCAATCAAAATACCACTAGACCCTGGTGCTGTACCAGTTGTATTGTCTAGTGCGATGGTATATGTGATGGTATCATGGAAAATTGTATAATTTTTATCTACAGATTTTGCTAAGGTGATATTAGGTTCTGCAATATCGACTTGTATGCCCGCTACCCAGGCTTGAAAAGCACCAGAAGCGACAGCTGTAAGCGAAGAAATATTGTTTCCCAAAGCATTCGTCATGTCTACATTCGTTAAATCTCCCCCCCAACGAACGACGCCTGAGGCAATACCCTTATAATTTGACGTGCCAAAGGTACCACTCGTATCTAGTTGACCTACGTTTGCGGCTTCAGAATCCATAACGTTAATTTGGCTAGCAAAAAATTGACTTGTCATACCCGAAATGCCAGTTGTACCTGGATTATTAGGTCCTGTTACATTGGTTCCATTGACTTTTAGGGTGGTTCCAAAGCCAGGGTCCATATCCGTCTCTGAATAGATGATACGCCCATGGGCAGGACCAACAGCGGTAGTTATAAATCCAGAAGCTACTAGACTTGTATCCCATTCGCCTTGATACAAATTTAGAAGCCTCTTAGGAAGTGAATTATTCTGATAAGCAATGATAATAGCCCATGCAGCTTCAGCATTATTATTTGTCAAAAGAGGGACCCCACTTACAGAATATGTACCTCCACCATTTGTTTGAATAATACTTGTAATGTCACCATGAATAGTATTTGCTGTAGTTGATGAAACGGGAACGTTTACTGTCCCAGATGGCGTACCCAAAGCTAGTGTAGCTGGAATAGCTGTAAAACCTCTACGACCATGGCAGACAACATAAGCTGCAAGAACAGTACTCCCTGCTAAGAGAGGTTGGAGAACAGCATTAGAACCACATTGCGCATTGCTAGTAGTGGTGCCCGCAGGCCAGCCAGCCACTTGATTGGCTGGATTTAAACTTGTGTATACTGCAGCATCTACATTAGATGCATTACTACTAGCTAATGTAAGTGCATTTCCAGTGCCTGTTAAAGAACCACGTGCAATGGTTGTATAAAGTAATGTATAAGCCATATATAAAACACCCTTTCCCATACCCTATATCTCATATATACTAGATAATCAAAAGTTTTATACATTTATGAATGCTAAAAATCTTTATAAAATCCACTACTTTCCATTCATAAGTGGTGCAAACTACTTCACAACCTCGAAATACTTCTTAGGTTTGAAGCAAGGATTTTAAAGAATAGAAAAATAGTAACTTCTGACTGCCTAGTAGTAGTATATGAAAATAAAATCTATTTAGTGTCTATTCTATATACTTACTTGCTAAGTCAAATAAAACAAGCCACTTCTATTCCTAGAAGTGGCTTTATAAGCTACTGACCCGACTCGAACGGGCGACCTGCTGATTACGAATCAGCTGCACTACCTGCTGTGCTACAGTAGCATCTATCCTCTATTATAATACTAAATATATGAGAAATAAATACAATTTTATAACTTTATTTATTATTTTCTTTTTCATAGGCTATAAACGCTGGTGACTTACACCAATACTGCACACCCCAGTTCTCAAAATTCCATGCTTCCATATAGGTATTACATTCATAATCGATATACCAAAGCTTTCCTTCACATACAATAAAATTAGTAGGGAAATAATCGATATTAAGCTTTAATGGATATAGTAAGCCACACATTTCTTTGATTTGCTGTATGTATATGGCTTGCATCTTATCTTCTACTACTAATTCATAAATTGTTGGCCCATCTATAAACGCTTTCAAAATCCGTTCGTTTCTTTCATCTACTTCTAGTAGCTCTGGTAATGCGATGCCTGCCACCTTAAGGGTATGATACGCCGTAAGTTCAGCCTCTATTTTATTTCCAAAAGTATAATAGCTACATGGCTCATGGTGGATTTGCTTTATTACATATTGTTTACCCTCTTGTGTAACTAAATATGAATAGCCTCCTTTTCCCTTTCCTAGCAATTTTACGATTTGATAAGTACCTTCATTGACTTGTATTGTCTCTACCATCTAAGGCCTCACTCCTTTACCCTATTTCTATATATGTATTGATATGGAGGCATAAATAGTATTGAAAAAACAAATGTATTGATTTATACAATAAAAAAACACCCTATTTTCATAGGATGTTTTTCAATATGCCCAGAGCCGGAATCGAACCAGCGACACGAGGATTTTCAGTCCTCTGCTCTACCGACTGAGCTATCTGGGCATATAAAGCGCGAGACGGGATTCGAACCCGCGACCCTCTCCTTGGCAAGGAGATGCTCTACCCCTGAGCCACTCACGCATAGTTGAGTAACCGAAGCTACTCTTTTTCATATTAATGAGCCACCCGGGGCTCGAACCCGGGACCACTTGATTAAAAGTCAAGTGCTCTACCAACTGAGCTAGTGACCCGCATAAAAATCGGGGTGACAGGACTCGAACCTGCGGCCTCCTGAACCCAAATCAGGCGCTCTAGCCAAACTGAGCCACACCCCGGCTCTTTTATAATGCTAACCTAAGTTAGCCATGACCCATAGGGGAATCGAACCCCTGTTACCGCCGTGAAAGGGCGGTGTCTTGACCGCTTGACCAATGGGCCTTACTCTGTGTGAGAGGTTGTCCCCTCGACTACTTGGATAGTATAGCACAGGCATTGACGTATGTAAATACTTTTTTTAAGTTTTTTTAAGGTTTTTTGTCGTTTTCCTTGAACCCTTGTATTTTCAATGGCTCACAAGATATTAGTCTACCCATTTCATGCTCTATTATACCTAGGTCTTTTCTTTTTTTCCACTAACTCTTCTATTAAAAAAACCTGAGATACCAGCTCATAGCGGCACTCAGGTTTTATGTTTTTAGTTATAGTATAAGTTATCTGTTGGGTATTCTGCATCACATGTTACTTCAATACCTAACTTTCTAAAGATATTCTCATTGTTCTTACCGATAATTGTTGTTGAGTGTGCCTGACAACCTTTTAATTGCTCTAATTTTTCAATCGCAATTTGTGCTAATGGATTTGTCGTTGTGCTGATTGTTAATGCAATAAGGATTTCATCACAGTTAAGTGCTGCATTTTTGCTGTGTAATGAATCTGATTTTAAACGAATGATTGGCTCTAAAATAGATGGTGCTAGTAAGTGAATCTCATCTGCAATATTACCGATATGTTTAACTGCATTAAGAATAGCTGCACATGTCGCATCCATTAACGGTGAGCTTTTACCTGTAATCATTGTGCCATCATGAAGTTCAATCGCTACTGCTGAACAAATCTCATTTTCACTGTAGCGTTCTTTCATACTCGTTGCTATCTCTCTAGCTGGGTGTACTGCTTTACGATCTGTTTCTTTAAGACCTAATTCTTCCATGATAAGTTTTACACGTTCAACTGTACCTTTATCTGCATGACCTTTTTTGTAATCACATGCTGTATGGAAGTAACGTCTAATGACTTCTTGTTTTGAAGCTTCTCTTACCACTTCATCATCTACTATACCAAACCCTACACGGTTAACGCCCATATCTGTAGGTGACTTGTACACAGATTCTTCTCCTGTAATCTTCTCAATGATACGCTTTAAGATAGGGAAAGTCTCTAAGTCACGGTTGTAGTTTACGGCTACTTCATTGTATGCCTCTACATGGAATGAGTCGATCATATTGACGTCTTTTAAGTCTGCTGTTGCAGCTTCATAAGCGATATTTAATGGGTGCTTAAGTGGCACATTCCATACAGGGAATGTCTCAAATTTAGAGTATCCTACCACATTGCCACGCTTATTTTCATGGTACATTTGGCTAAGGCATGTCGCAAGTTTTCCACTTCCTGGACCCGGTGCTGTTACGACAACGATAGGTTTTGTTGTTTCGATATAAGCATTTTGACCATAACCTTCATCACTTACGATTGTATCTACATCAGTAGGGTACCCTTTTGTTGCACGATGTGTATATACCTTGATGCCTCTACGCTCTAACTTATTGATAAATACAGTTGTCGCTGGTTGACCATCAAAACGTGTAATCACAACACTATTTACTTCTAATTCATATTCTCTTAAATCATCGATAAGGCGAAGCACATCCATATCGTAAGTGATTCCAAAGTCACCACGAATCTTATTGCGTTCGATATCACCTGCATAAACACAGATAACAATCTCTACCTTTTCTTTTAGTTTATGTAATAATTTAATTTTAGCATTTTCATCAAAACCTGGTAGTACACGTTTTGCATGCATATCATATAAAAGCTTACCGCCAAACTCTAAATAGAGTTTATCATAGTTATTTACTCTCTCTAATATATATTGTGACTGCTCTTCTAGGTATTGGTTGTGGTCAAATCCTACTTTCATCTTAATGATTCCTCCTTGAATTTTAGGTATTAAAAACAAAAAAAACCGTAGAGAAGGAGTTTTTTTTTTCCTTCAATACGGTTTTCTTATATAAATAGCGGAAGAGGGATTTGAACCCCCGACACCATGGGTATGAACCATGTGCTCTAGCCAACTGAGCTATTCCGCCATATGGTGGTCGCTATAGGGCTCGAACCTATGACCCCCTGCTTGTAAGGCAGGTGCTCTCCCAGCTGAGCTAAGCGACCATTGGGATATGGCAGCCACCTACTCTCCCGGTCCGTCTCCAGACAAGTACCATCGGCCGACTAGGTCTTAACCTACGTGTTCGGTATGGGAACGGGTGTGTCCCCTAGTCGCATCGCCACCAAAAATATTTAGAGTTTGCACTCTCAAAAATAAATACTACATGCGATAGTTAAAACTTGGATTTTAAATCCCATTTAACCTTTTTCAGGTCAAACCCTCGAACCGTTAGTATTGGTCAGCTACACATGTTACCATGCTTACACCTCCAACCTATCTACCTCATAGTCTCTAAGGGGTCTTAC
>JBOFIT010000096.1:0-7196 GCA_051650305.1 Cellulosilyticaceae bacterium | reverse complement strand
GTCATTGCGTTGTTTTATTCTATTATACCTATATTATGTATCCTATGTATATATATGTTTAAAATATAACGCTTCTACCAACCTTTTCTGTATATAATAAAACACCATGGGCGGGAGGCGCTCATGGTGTTTTGGAGTTGAATTGGGTTTTAATCATATTAGAGGGGATGATAACTCCTATTTGTAAACAATACGAGGGGGATGATTGTATTACATTCTTTCGTGGAATGTTCTACTAATAACGTCTAACTGTTGTTCTCTTGTTAACTTAATAAAGTTTACTGCGTATCCAGATACACGAATTGTAAGCTGTGGATACTTTTCTGGATGATCCATCGCATCCATAAGGAGGTCCTTGTGAAGTACGTTTACGTTGATATGTTGACCTGTCTGACCAAAGTAGCCATCAAGGATACCTACCATGTTGCGTACACGCTCCTGATCTGATTTTCCGAGTGTTTGAGGTACTAATGAGAAGGTATATGAAATACCGTCTTGTGAATCTTCAAATGGTAGTTTTGCTACTGAACTACATGCTGCAAGGACACCTTTTGTTTCTCTACCATTCATTGGATTAGCCCCTGGTGAGAATGGTACGCCTGCTTTACGTCCACATGGTGTAGCACCTGTTTTCTTGCCGTATACAACGTTTGAAGTAATTGTAAGCACAGACTGTGTATAAGTTGCACCTCTATATGGTGTATGTCTACGGATTTTTTGCATAAAGTCTTTTACAAGTTGTACTGCAATATCATCTACACGGTCATCATTGTTACCGTATGCTGGATATTCACCTTCGATTTCGAAGTCAATCGCTACGCCTTGTTCATTTCTAACTGGTTTTACTTTTGCAAATTTGATAGCTGAAAGTGAGTCAGCTGCTACTGCAAGACCTGCGATACCACATGCCATTGTACGGAATACTTCTGTATCATGAAGTGCCATCTCAATTCTTTCGTAGCTGTATTTATCATGCATGTAATGGATGATATTAAGTGCATCTGTGTATGTCTTTGCAAGCCAATCTGTAGCAATCTCAAAGTTTTTCACTACTTTATCGTAATCAAGTACTTCATCTGTGATAGGTTCGATACCTGGAATAACTGGGATAAGAGCTTTCTCATCTACCCCACCATTGATTGCGTAAAGCACTGCTTTTGCAAGGTTTGCACGTGCACCAAAGAATTGCATTTGTTTACCAATACGCATTGGAGATACACAACATGCGATACCGTAGTCATCACCAAATTGTGGTCTCATAAGATCATCACTTTCGTATTGGATAGCTGATGTATCGATAGATACTTTCGCACAGAAATCTTTGTACCCTTGTGGGAATTTCTCACTCCAAAGAACTGTTAAGTTTGGTTCTGGCGCTGGTCCGATGTTATAAAGTGTGTGTAAGTAACGGAAACTGTTCTTAGTTACAAGTGAAGCACTTCCATCTTCTAAGATACCACCTAAAGATTCTGTTACCCATGTTGGGTCCCCTGAGAAGAGGTCATTGTACTCTGGTGTTCTTAAGAATCTGATGATACGAAGTTTCATAATGAAATGGTCGATGATTTCTTGAGCTTCTTGTTCTGTAAGGATCCCTTCCTGAATATCACGCTCTGCATAGATATCTAAGAATGTACTTGTTCTACCAAGTGACATCGCTGCACCATTTTGCTCTTTTGTAGCAGCAAGGTATGCAAGGTATAACCATTGTGTCGCTTCTTTGAAGTTTTCAGCTGGTCTTGATAAGTCAAATCCGTACATATTACCAAGTTGTTTTAACTCTTTGAATGCTTTTACTTGCTCTGCAAGTTCTTCACAGTCACGGATGTTATCTGCTGTAAACTCTACTGATTTAAGGTCTTTATCCTTAAGCTTTTCTTCAATAAGCTTATCGACACCATAAAGAGCTACTCTTCTGTAGTCACCAATGATACGTCCACGTCCGTACGCATCTGGAAGACCTGTTACAACACCAACTTTTCTTGCTTTACGAATATCTGAATTGTAAGCATCGAATACACCTTCGTTATGTGTTTTTCTATACTTAGTAAAGATCTCTTTCATTTCTGGCTCAATCTCATAATCATATGAATTAAGAGCAGTTTCTACCATTCTGATACCACCGTATGGTTGTACTGAACGTACAAGAGGTTCTTCTGTTTGAAGCCCTACTACTTTTTCCAGATCTTTATTGATATATCCAGCATTATGAGAAACGATTGTTGATACTGTCTTTGTATCTACGAAGCAACCTCGTTCTCTTTCTTTAATCATAAGTTCGCTAAGTTGTTCCCAAAGTTTTGTTGTACCTTCTGTTGGACCTGCTAAGAAACTAGCATCTCCTGTATATTCTGTATAGTTATTAACGATGAAATCTCTTACATCGATACTCTCATTCCATTTACCTTCTTTAAAACTTCTCCATGCACTCATACTAACAACTCCTTCTGTTAACACTTTTTGTATTTCTTGTATACTGTATACACGGCTTTCATGTATTTAATATAACACACCCTAAAGGAGTAGTCAATAATTATTATTAATTAGTATTATTTATTTTTAGATGTTTACTTTTAATTTTTCACCTAAAAAGAAGTATACCTTAATTTATCATTTAAGGCATACTTCTTTTGGGGAAGATAAAGTATCTTTATGCTTTTTTGCATTTAATCTTATTTAATATTTCTTCTTTTGCTTTTTCTAATTTAATCTGCTTAATAACGGCTACCTCAGTTACCAAAAAGTTCGTAGCTTGAGCTAAAATATTTTTTTCCATATTATTAAGTGATTTTATAACTTCCATACGAGTTAGATCTCTTACAACTTCACTACAAAGAACAAAAGAACCTGTAGCCAATTTTTGTTGATTTTCTTTAATTCTCATTTTAATGTCCATATTGTAATCACAACTTACTTCTTCACTTCCCAAAATGTCTTCCACTTTAGCTAACTCATCTAGATTACTTATTTCTCTAATTCCTAACTTATCTATTCGATCCACAGGTACTCTCATAACAACTTCTGGAAAATGCATTTTAACAATCATACATTCTTTCTCTTCACCAAGTAATGTCTGCGGTGCGATTTCTTGTACAATACCTGTTCCTCTTAACGTATAAAAAATTACTTGTCCTACTTCAAACATTTTTTCACCTCCATCTAGATTTATAATAAAAAAACAGACAGAACGACTGTCCTGCCTGCTTTTGCTACAAAATTATGCTCTTGTAACGTTTTCTGCTTGCTCACCACGAGCACCTTTAGTGATGTCGAAGTTTACTTTTTGACCTTCTTCAAGAGTTTTGAAACCATCACCTTGGATAGCTGAGAAGTGTACGAATACGTCGCTTCCGTTTTCTCTTTCAATAAAACCAAAACCTTTTTCTGCGTTGAACCATTTAACTGTACCTGTCATTTTGAGGTACCTCCTGTTTTTGAATTTTTTATACACATAACCAAAAAAAATTCACATGTAATTACAAATTATATACTTTAATCTATATAATCTCTAATCACATGTGAAATCTATAAATGTTTTTTGTATATAAAATATATTATATTCTTTTTTTTAGTTAAGGTCAAGTCCTTTTTCAAAACTTTTTGTTTTTCTAAGTAACTTTCTTTCTGAAATATATTATATACTATTATTACTTAATTTTAATAGGCACATCCCCTACATTTTTTTATTTTTTTATAGTATCCTTCATATAGCTTATTTAATTGGCAAAAATACAGAAAATATAGTTCCCTTTCCCAATTCTGACTTCACCTTAATATAACCACCTTGATCTACGATGATCTTTCTCGCTAGATAAAGACCTATGCCTACACCTTCTACTTCATGGACTTCTTCCCCTCGGTAAAAACGCTTAAAGATATGAGTCATTTCTTCTTCGGGTATCCCTCTTCCTTCATCTTGTATATCAATACGTACAAATATTTCATAGGGTATGATGGCCATGCTAATGCATGTCATGGCATCACTATACTTAACTGCATTATCAAGGATATTAGTGATAACTTCTGCTGTCCACTTGGCATCATGTTTGATTCTTATCCCCTCGTGACTTTGAAAGTGAATCTGTATAGCTTTCTGCTTCGCTTTCATATGTATTGCTTTTATAGCACTTAAGCATGTATTTTGTAAGTCTGCCTCTATAGGATTTAGTTTGATCACACCACCTTCTAGCCTCGACATCTTAATGAGTGTCTCCATCAAAAAATTTAGTTTGTCCACTTCTCCGCGAAGTCCACTGTAAAACATCTGAAAACTTTCTTTATCTAGTGTCTCATCCTCTAAAATCTCTGTATACATCCCTACATTAGTAAGTGGTGTCTTAAGCTGATGAGCTATATCCCCTAGAAGGCTCTCTATGCCTTCCTTTTCTGATACTACCTCTTCTCTTTGCCTCACTAGGATCTCACTTAAACGTGTGACTTCTACTTGAAGTTTAGATGGCATCTCATCTTTTAACGGTAAGAATACTTCTTCTTTATGTCCTCCTATCAGTTGTCTGATAAGCTTTGACAAATCCTCCATTAGCTTCTGCATCTCACTTTTAAGAAGGATATAATAAGCCATAAGACATACGCCTATAATTGCTTCCATACCCCATATACATTTCAAATCATTCATAGCTATCGGTAAACTTAGCAAATAAATATTTAAATAGCCCACTAATAAAACCAGTATAATACCACATATAATACGCTTTTTAGATATACTCATTCTATTTCCCCCATGTATAGCCTATTCCAAATACTGTGACAATCCAGTGTGGATTCTTCGCATCATCTTCTAGCTTCATACGTAGCCTTCTCATATGAACACTTAAAGTATTCTCTTCTACAAAGTTTCCCTCTATATCCCATAGTTTCTCTAATAATTTCTCCCGTGTAAGAACTTGTCCTTTATTCTTAGATAATACTTCTACTAATTTATATTCGGTAGCTGTTAGCTTTAATACTTGACCATCCTTTGCTACTGTCTTCTTCCCATAATCGATGATTAAGTTTCCGTCTCTAAGTATATCTTCATCTGCCTGACCTGCTCTTCGTAATATAGCCTCTACTCTTTTCTTCAGTACAACTAATGAAAAAGGTTTTGAGATATAGTCATCTGCTCCTGCATCAAAGCCTTCTATCATGTCCTTATCTGTATCCTTTGCCGTAATAAAAATAACGGGAACATCTGATACTTTTCTAACTTCCTCACAAAGTGCTAGTCCACTTTTCCCCTTAAGATTAATATCTAGCAAAATAAGCCTTGGCTTATGGCTAATCGCAAAACTTAGTCCCTCTTCATAAGACTTACTACTCATTACCTGATAACCTTCTTTTTCAAGGGTATGACAAATCCCTTTATTCATCAGTATATCGTCTTCTATTACAAGTATCATTGGTGTCCCTCCTCTTTTTTCTTATCATACCTTACTTTAGGGTAAACAAAAAGTGGACACATGTCCACTTTCTGCTACTTAATTCATCTTTCTAAGACGTTCTACTACTGTTTGGTTGCCTACTATTTTTTGTATAAAAGCAGGCACCAATGTACCTAATGCAAACATACAAGGAATTGCTAAAATGACTGGCATAAACTTAAATCGATACGTAAAGAACCATATCCCCCCGCATAGTGGTCTTACTACAAAGTAGGATGTGATAACACTAAGAATGATGACCACCCCTGATGTAATGGCTGCATAAAGTATGCCTTCAAGAATGAGTATACGTCTAAGTTGCTTTGTAGTCATGCCGATACTTTGAAGAATGGCAAACTCACCTCTTCTTGAAAGTATGCTTGTAAAGATTACATTGATAAAATTAATGATTCCAACCATACCTATGATAGCGCTTGCCACAAGTCCTACAGTGAAGAACATATCTTTCATACCTTTGAAGTCATCTACAAAGTACTTCTTTGACTCGTAGTCCATCTCCTGCTCAACTTCCGTTGTGTAGCTTTGTAGGAAGGTTTCTATTTGCTCATCATATCCCTCTTCTACTTCTACGTGATACGCCATTACAAGTGGGGTTACCACATAATCTTTAAAACTCTTCTCTGAGACGATGAATGATTTAGAACTTCCATTCTCATCCCAAGAGGAATACCTTACACCCATATTGTGTGGCATGGCTACCTTTGCCATCACTTCATAAACTGCCTCACCTTGTGCGACTACTTTACTTTCTACGCTCACTTTCTCATTTAGAGCATAGTCACTTGATGTACTATCTACATTTCCATAGTCATCTGTCCACACAACCTCAAGTGCATAATTTCCTGTCATGAATTTTTCTCTATCAATACTTCCCTCTATGACTTGTAACTTGTCTAGTAAATTTTCTTGTATACCATACATCTGTATGATGCGCCCCGTACTACTTTCATTTAATGGGTTACTCTCATAATAAATCGCGCCTACATCTGATACACCTTTTTGATTTCTGACTGCATCTACATACTGCTCACTCGGTACATCTTCTTCATCCCTAAAGTGTTTGTTCACATTGAAATAATCTGCACTTCCAAGTATAAAGTCTGAGACGACTTGCTTACTTAAGTATTTATCCAAGTCAAAACCTTCTGTATAGGTGTAAACACTATTAAGCAGTACCAAACTTAATGCAAGTGATGCTATGACAACGACTGACTTTTTCTTATTACGTGTGATATTACGATACGCCATGTGTAGCACTGTACTCTTACTAGCTTTTCTCTCTTTAGTCTTACTCGCTGCCACTTCATTGTATTTACTGGCTTCGATAGGTGAGATGCTTGCCGCTAGTTTTCCTGGTTTTCTACAACTTATAAATACTGTTAGAAGTGCAAATAGTATTGCTCCTAGAAAAATGATTGGGCTTGTAGATGCCTTGGCAATTTTAATATTACTTGTATTCATAATCATAGGAAGAAGTCCATTTCCTATTCCATAGCCAATGATAAGACCGATAGGTATTCCTATCATTGATAAGTACATCGCTTGACGTCTTATCATATGCTTAATTTGCTTCGGTGTAGTCCCTATGGTCTTAAGCAAACCATAAAATCTAATATCTGCCATAACCGAAATCTGGAATACATTGTAGATGATAAGGTAACCTGTAAACATAATCAGTAGAATTGCTCCTACGATGCCTACTACCGCCATAGGCTCTACTGACTTGTCTTCTGAACCAATATATGCCCAATTGAC
>JBOFIT010000095.1:0-3096 GCA_051650305.1 Cellulosilyticaceae bacterium | reverse complement strand
GAGAACATAATAGGTACGGAAAGCTCTACCTGTGGTGGTAGTTCTGTTCGTAATTTACCTTCTGCATCTCTTTCTACCTGCTGAGGCTTCTTCCCAAGGAAAACCTTCGTCTCCATAGGTTCTCGTAACGGGTCGATAGGTGGGTTGGTCACCTGTGATGCATTGATAAGCATCTTATCCCAGTAAATAGGATAAGGCTTTGGTGTACCCATAGATGATAGGAGTACACCACCTGTACCTGCCTGCCTATAAACCTCACTAATGACCTGCCCCGTCCAGTTACCATTATGCTTGAATGTATGATCGGACTTCACTATCTTCAAAGCCTTTGTGGGACACAATGATACACATCGATGGCAGTTCACACACTTTTCATCTTCACTATACATACATTTCTTCTCTGCATCATAATGGTGTACTTCATCTGCACACTGTCTTTCACAAACTCTGCAATTAATGCACTTCTTCTCATTTCTTACCACTTCATATTCAGGATAAAAGTAATCAACTGCCATCCTATTCACCTCCATTTAACCTAATGATGACGGGCTCTCCGCCTTTAGGTGCCCATAATTTATCTAGTACGGGTTCGATCTCCCGAATCGCACATTCTTCACTGGCGATGTAGACTGTATCGCCTTTCTCACCTACTACCATGGAACGTAGCTTCAATCTATCATTGAGTGCCATAATCCCACCTGTAAAACCTACAAGTATAGAGAATGGCCCTGTAATAAGAAGGCTTGCAAAAGCATTTCGCAAGTAGCTTAGTCGCTCTTTTTCTTCCTTTGGAAGACTCTCTATCGTACTCCAAAACGGTGCTGCGATAACCTCCGCTATCTCCTCTAATCGAAGGCCTTGCTTACGACTTAGATAATCTACGATATAGGTAATGACTTCTGTATCAGTCAGTAGATTACACTTATAGCCAAACATCTCGATAAAACGTCTATTGGCATCATAGGAAGAGATCTCTCCATTGTGTACAACCGTCGTATCAAGTAGTGCAAAAGGATGTGCACCGCCCCACCATCCCGGTGTATTCGTTGGATACCTACCATGTGCTGTCCAAGAATAACCTTCATATTCTTCTAAACGATAGAAATTACCTACATCTTCTGGATAGCCTACTGCTTTAAACACGCCCATATTCTTACCGCTTGAAAAAATGTATGCACCTTCCACACGTGTATTGATTTTGATAACAAAACGTGCGATAAATTCTTTTTCATCTAATTGGCTGTCTTTTAATTTTGTTGGGTGTGGTGCCACAAAGTACCTCCATATGAGAGGCTCATTCGTAATAGCTGGTGTCTTACGGATAGGAATCTTGGATAAGTTCACCACATCCAGTTGTTTATCCATGTATTTTTCACAGGCTTCTTTTGCAGCCATATTTTCATAGAAGATGTGGAAAGCGTATAACTCTTTATAAGCTGGATAGATACCATAGCCTGCAAAGCCACCTCCAAGCCCATTAGACCTGTCATGCATAACCCCGATGGACTTTATAATTTTTTCGCCACTCATCATTTCTCCTGTTCTTGAAAAGATACCTGCTATTGCACATCCTGAAGGAATCCTTATTTCTCCCTCTCTTTTCATTCCTTTTCCCCCTTTCATATACAAAAAGGCGCTCACCTATAAACATGCACAGCTGCATCTTTATAGGTGAACGCCTTTGTTCATATCACTACTATAATGTAACGCCCTGCTATTGTCAATAAATTATGAAATATTATTTTTCATTCTTGCATTTTAATCCTTTTATTTCTTTTTAAACTTAGTTTTTTTACTTTTATTTGCAATTTAATTTTTATAAAAATCTTTTTACAGAAAATTGTTGACTTTTAATTTTTACTCTGCTATACTTTACCTATCAATCAGCAAAGGCGCTGTAGGTTACTAACCTACGGCGCTTTTTTTGCGTTTAATTCCATTTTATTTATCGAAAGAGGTGTCCTTTTATGAGCAAAATAGTTATTCCTACCCACTATAAACCCTATCTTTCACTTTACGACACGCAAACAGCCATCGGCATGATTAAAAGAAATTTTGAAGAACAGCTAGGTACAGCACTTAATCTAAAACGTATCTCTGCTCCACTTTTTGTAGATCCAACTTCTGGTCTTAATGATGATTTAAATGGCACTGAGCGCCCCGTTAGTTTTGATATTCCTGAAATTAAAGGAGATGCTGAAATCGTACATTCCCTCGCCAAGTGGAAACGCATGGCACTTTACCAATATGGTTTCAATGTTGGCGAAGGACTTTATACGGATATGAATGCCATCAGGCGTGATGAAGAGTTAACGAATCTTCACTCTATCTATGTAGACCAATGGGATTGGGAAAAAGTCATTACTGCAAAAGACCGTACCCTTCCTTTTCTTCAAGCAACCGTTCAATCTATTGTCTCAGCTATTGTACGTACTTCTGAGGCTATCAAATCACAGTTCCCAGCAGTTCAAGTAACTTTAAAAGAAGATGTAACTTTCATTACGACACAGGAACTTCTTGACCTTTATCCAAATCTTTCTCCAAAAGAACGTGAAAATGCTTTTGCCAAACTTCATGGCACCATTTGTATTATGCAGATCGGCGACCTCCTTTCTTCTGGTGAAAAACATGATGGTCGTGCACCTGATTATGATGATTGGGCACTTAATGCAGACATTGTTTTTTGGCATCCTATTCTCCAATGTGCTTTTGAAGTTTCTTCTATGGGTATCCGTGTAAATCCTACAGCTCTTCGTAGTCAACTCATAAAAGCTGGCTGTATAGAAAGATTGCAGTATCCTTTCCACAAACTACTTTTAGATGGCACTTTACCACTAACCATCGGTGGTGGCATTGGTCAGTCTAGGCTTTGTATGCTACTTCTTGAAAAAGCCCATATCGGTGAAGTTCAAGTTTCACTTTGGGATGACACCACCCGTAAGCTCTGTGAGTCTTCTGGAATTCCCCTATTATAAAGATTATTCTGTTGGAGGTATGTATCATGACACAAGTATGTGAATTATTTGGTTCAATGGTCTTTAATGACCGTATTATGCAAGAACGTCTCCCTAAGTCTACTTACAGGACACTCAAAAA
>JBOFIT010000094.1:0-4858 GCA_051650305.1 Cellulosilyticaceae bacterium | reverse complement strand
CGAGTCTAGCTACCATAAAATGCGGATCACTATTAAAGGTGATGGTTTTTAGTGGGTAGCCTGAAGTTACTAGGAAGGAACGAAGTGTTTCACACCACAGTGAGAAGTCTTCGATACTTTCTTTTGTATCGGTATATTTGTAGATAGTAAGCTCTAAAGGTTCCGTTACTGCGGTTTGACTATAAGGTGTATCCGTATAACGCCCTAAAGGAACACTCGTGTAGGCATCTACGGTATAGAAAGGTATACCAGTAGTAGTAAGCAGTGCCTCAATCTGCTCACCAGCTTCTTTTCCTAGGCGGAGGGAGGTACCCATATCCTCTTCATAGGTGGTGTAGTAATCATCATGAACGTTTCCATTTCCATAGCGAATAGAGAACGGTCTAGGTGCTTCGCCTGTATACATATAGGCGTCAGCCCCGTAATTACCAGATTTAAAGTTATAAGATACATCATGAAGCGCATACTCGTAGTCAGGATAAGTGACCTCTAAGTAAGCATTCATACGTGCGCGGGCATAAAAGGCAGTGATAGGATTACCATTAGAGCCATTGTAGAGTAGTAAAATAACAGATGTTATAACGATAACTATAGAGTAGATGGCAATGGTACAAGCCTTGCCTTTATAAGAGCGACTCCTAAAATCTTTGCTAGCTTGAGAGAGTAGAACTGCGGTAGCAGAACCTAGTAGAGTAAGACCAAAGAAAATAGCAGCCCAAAAGAGCATAAAGCCTAAACTTGATAATAACTCGCCTAAAAACTTCGAAGTACCAATGTAATAAGAGGCTTCTTTAAAGCTAAATACAACATAAAGTACGAGAGAAGTTATGAACGGGATGCGTAAGAAACGCTTCGTAAAGAAATATCCCGTAAACCCTATAAGTGGTAAAAATAAGATGTTTTGAAATATATTATCTGTAAGAACAAAAAAGCTAGAAAGGACCATGCCACATAATAAAAAGAGGTATTGAGTCATTGCTAAACGTTTTTGAACCTTAGTAAGAAGTTCGGTGTCCTTATCTTCTAAAGTGGTTAAAGGTTGAGGCAAATCTTGCTGGAGAGTGTGTAAATAAGATTGGCATGCTGTACAGTGAATAAGATGCTCCTCTACGGCTTCACTTGATTCAGAAGAAAGTAATTCATCGACATAGAGGGGAATGAGATCTTGGCACATCGTGCATGAAAGTTTCATAAGTGAACCTCCTTTTCCATAAGTTGTTGTAATTTTTGGCGTGAGCGGCAATAGATAACACGACAATAGTTTTCTTTGAGATTTAAAATATAACCAATACTTGCAAAATCTAAATCTGCATAGCCACGTAACAGTACGATTTGACGCTCAGTATCATTAAGGGCATTGATGTGTAGAAGCAATTGACGATAGTCTTCATTCATCAGTGCTGTGTGTTCAGCAGAAGGGGTGTAGGTATCCAAAGTATAATCGCTAGTAAGTGTCTTTGTTTTCTTGTAGTAATTAAGAAGTGTAAAGCGAGCAATGCTAAATACCCATGTTTTCAAGGAAGAATGTCCCTTGAAAGATGGTTTGGATTTACAAGCCTGGTACAGTGTTTCTTGAGTAAGTTCTTCTGCTAAATCGTAGTTCCTAAGTTCAGATAAAAAATACCCTATAAGAGAGGGGTAAAGCTCTTTGCAAAGTATTGCTAACTCTTTCAAGTAACAATCCTCCTTTCGATTGGTTTTATCTATTAGTAGCTTAACATGAAGAAACGTTACAGATGAAGTGAAAAAAAGAATATTTAGCCTCTCCGTGTTGACAAATGAAGGCAGTACTTATATAATTAATCTAATTTCTAATAATTATAAAAATATATAAATAATTATATCAGATTAATTAAGACCTCTCATAAAAAGGAGATTTTAAAAATGAAGGAATTATGCAAAATAACATCAAAATTTTAATGCTAATAAAATAAGGATGGTAGAGCGCATAGGGATGATAGATAATAACGAAGCTTTATGCATAGCATAAAGCTTATTTTTATATATTTAAACATAAAAGAGGAGGGTAAGGGATGAAGTATTGGCAAGAAGAAGAGGTGTATAGCCTTGAACAAAAAAGACAAGTACAAACAGAAAGACTTATAAAGACTGTAAATAGGGTGTACAATAACGTTACTTTTTATAGAGAAAAAATGAAAAATATGGGCATTGAACCAGGTGATATTAAGAGTATTGATGACTTAGTACATCTACCATTTACGACAAAGCAAGACCTCCGAGACCATTATCCATACGGTCTTTTCGCTACACCAATGGAGGATGTAGTACGTATCCATGCATCATCAGGAACGACTGGTCAACCAACAGTTGTAGGTTATACAAAGAATGATATTGAGATGTGGAGTGACATGATTGCTAGAAGCTTTACAGCGATGGGTGTTACGAAACAAGATATCGTGCAGATAGCTTATGGTTATGGTCTTTTTACGGGTGGCTTAGGTGCACATTATGGAACTGAACGATTAGGTGCAGCAGTTGTACCTATCTCAGGGGGAAATACCAAGAAACAGATTCAGCTTATACAAGAGTTTAAGTCTTCTGTTATTGCATGTACACCTTCCTATGCTCTCTATATAGGGGAAACGATGAAACAGATGGGTATAGATCCTAGAAGTACAAACTTAAGAGTAGGTATCTTTGGCGCAGAACCATGGACAGAAGAAATGCGTGAGCAAATCGAAAGCTTACTTGGTCTAGAAGCATTAGATATTTATGGTCTAAGTGAGGTGCTAGGACCAGGGGTAGGTTTTGAATGTACTGCAAGACAAGGCTTACATATTAATGATGATCATTTTGTACCAGAGATTATCAATCCACAGACACTAGAAGTATTACCAGCAGGTGAAAGTGGTGAACTTGTATTTACAATGATTACAAAAGAAGCTTTACCTCTTCTTAGATACCGTACGAGAGACATTACGACTTTACATACTGAACAGTGTAGTTGTGGTAGAACCCTTACACGTATGGAAAAAGTCACAGGTAGAAGTGATGATATGCTTATCATAAGAGGGGTAAATGTATTCCCATCACAAATAGAGAGTGTGCTTCTGAAAGTAGCAGAGACAGCACCACACTATGTAATCATCGTAGACCGTATCAATAATTTAGATACATTAGAAGTATGGGTAGAAGTAAAACCTGAGTTCTTTACAGATGCTATCAAATCATTAGAAAAGATAGAAAAGCATATCACAGCAGAGCTCTTTAGTTTACTAGGCTTACATGTAAAAGTAAAATTAGTAGAACCACGTAGTATCGAACGTAGTGAAGGAAAAGCAAAAAGAATTATAGATAAAAGGAAGTGAGTATGTTGATTTGGCAAAAAGAAGAAACCTTATCCAAAGATGAAATGGTAGCTTTACAAAGCGAAAGGCTTATAGATATGGTAGGTAGAGTGTATGAGAACGTACCATTTTATAAGAAAAAGATGGATGATATAGGACTTCAAGTAGGTGACATCAAGGGGATAGAAGACTTAGATAAATTACCGTTTACCACAAAACAAGATTTGAGAGATAACTATCCTTATGGAATGTTTGCCGTGCCAATGAAGCAGGTAGTACGTGTACACGCATCATCAGGGACCACAGGGCAACCAACAGTAGTGGGCTATACAAGAGATGATATCACCCTTTGGAGTGATTGTATGGCAAGGCTCCTTTGTGGAATGGGTGCTACGGATGAAGACATCATACAGAATGCTTTAGGTTATGGCTTTTTCACAGGAGGCTTAGGCTTCCATTATGGTGCTGAGCGATTAGGTGCTACGATTGTACCTATATCTTCGGGAAATACGAAAAAGCAGATACAGATTATGAAGGAGTTTGGAAGTACTGTTCTTGTGACCACACCTTCCTACGCTTTATATCTGGCAGAAACCATAAAGGGTATGGGAATAGAGCCAGGGGAACTTAAGATTAAGATGGCACCTCTAGGAGCAGAGCCTTGGACGTATGAGATGCGTGCACAAATTGAAAATGAATTAGGGATTAAAGCTTATGATAGTTATGGACTAAGTGAAATCATAGGACCTGGGGTGGCTTTTGAGTGTACTCACAAAAATCACCTACATATCAATGAAGATCACTTTATTCCTGAGATTATCTCTACAGATACTTTAACACCATTACCTATAGGGGAAAAAGGAGAGCTGGTATTTACCACAGTTACGAAGCAGGCTATGCCACTTATACGCTATCGTACAAGGGATATTACAAGTCTTGTAGAAGGACAGTGTAGTTGTGGAAGAACGACAAAGCGTATGCTGAAGTGTACAGGTAGAAGTGATGATATGCTCATCATAAGAGGGGTAAATGTATTCCCATCACAAATAGAAAGTGTACTACTAAGCCTTGGTGATACAGCGCCACATTATGTGTTAATTGTAGACCGAATCAATAATCTAGATACATTAGAAGTGTGGGTAGAGGGAAAAGAAGGGGTAACCTTCGTAGATGGTATGCGCCATATGAAAGAAATCGAAAAACGTGTAACCAATGAAATACAGTCTGTACTAGGCATACAAGTAAAAGTAAAATTAGTAGAACCAAAGACAATAGAACGAAGTGAAGGCAAAGCAAAACGTATTATTGATAAGCGTCAATTAAAATAAAGGAGGAACAAGCATGATTATTGAACAACTTTCTGTATTCGTAGAAAATAAATCTGGAAGACTTTATGAGGTAATGCAAACGCTAGGAGATGCAGAAATCAATGTATCTGCGCTATCTATAGCAGATACATCAGATTATGGCATTGTAAGACTTATTGTAAGTAATCCTGAGAAAGCATTTAAACTCCTTAAAGATCAAGATTTTTCTGTGCAGAGAACACC
>JBOFIT010000093.1:0-20026 GCA_051650305.1 Cellulosilyticaceae bacterium | reverse complement strand
AGAACTCCTTAAACTCACTATATAACTGTGCCGCCAGTGTTTTATTATGAGCAATAATCAACGTAGGCTTCTGCACCTTCTCGATGATATTTGCCATGGTGAATGTTTTCCCCGAACCCGTAACACCTATCAGTGTCTGATATTCATTACCCTCTTCAATACTCTCTACTAACTTTTCAATAGCCTGCGGCTGATCCCCCATCGGCTTGTATTTTGATTCTATTTTAAACGGTTTCATGATGCACCTCCTTCTCCTATTCAGTCATTTTTACAAATGTATGTATGCTTATTATAGCCAAGCACTCTTCATTCAACAACCCTTTCTTCCTCTCTTCAAATAACTATCATAAAATGCAGACTTTTTTATACTTGCCATTTACCAAGCTAAAGGCTTGCTCCCCAGTAAAAAAGTCCTTTACGGAAGAAATGTTGGAGAGTATGCGACCTTTTCTGAAGTAAAGGAACTTTTTTACGAGGCCCTGCCAATTTAAAAGGGGCATATCACATCATTATGCAATAGCCCCTGAGCATTTACTTATTTATTTTTCTTATCCTTTTTACCACCACAGCAGCATCCGCCACCACCACAGTTTGTTGCCATATCCATAGCGTCTGCTTTCATATTACCGCATTCCATTGTTGCTTTTTTAGTTTTTTTACTCATGATGTCTTCTCCCTTAGTTGTTGATTAGCAATGACAAAAACTACTACATTGTGTATCTGTACAGTTACATGCACCTGCACCCGCTACATCAATACTATCTGCACAGCATTCACAGTTTTTATTGTGAACACAATCATGTGCATCACACCCTACTGCTGGACTTTCATTTGGTGAACCAGCGGCATTAGTCGCACCTGTTTGCTCGATAAAGTTATTACAACATGTATTTTGTGATGTGCCACCACCTGCTACCTCTATTTTACCAAGACAGCAGCAACTTTCTGCATTGTTACCACAGTTGCTTACACCACATTTAAGTTTAGGCATATCCATTTCCTCCTTAGATTATGAAAATACTAACAGGCTTATTTTCTCTCTCTGAGGTTTTTTTATGCCTAATCGATTTCATTGGTTTTTTTTTCATGTTCATCATCCATACACTAAAAGCATCCCCATTACAATGCCGATAACCGTAGCAATACTTGTCATACGGCCATTCCATACCTTACGAGATTCAGGCAATAATTCATCACACACAATATATAAGATAACGCCAGCTGCACTCCCTAATGCAAAGGCGATAAGTCCTGTAGCAATCTGACTCATAAGATACCCTAGCACTGCACCGACTCCCATAACTGCACCCAGCATCACCGGAATGAAAAAAAGATTACGCTTTTTAACTTTTGCTAGCTTTAAGGGAATCGCTATGGCAATTGCCTCTGGAATACTATGTAAGCAAATAATAACTGCAAATTGCAGTACTGTATCTGGTGATGTAAGGGCAAGTGTACCTAATGCAAAGCCCTCTGGAATGTTATGCATTGCAATACCAATTAGTAAAATAATGCCTGTCCCTAGCTTATCTCTCTTTTTAATGGCCATACGACTGACGATATCTTGCGAGATATCTTCAAGTAATACACCCCCTAATACCCCAGCACCCACGCCTAGCAATACTAGTTTTTGATTCCCCATATGCATTGCCTCTGGTAAAATATCAAAACAAATCATGGCAATCATAATCCCCGATGTACATCCAAAAAGCATCCCTATAAGTCGCTTATCTTCTATATGAAATAAATACAGTAGTACAATACCTATAAGTACCCCTAATCCTTCTGCAACAAATGCCAATCCCCCTGCTCCTAAAGCTTCCATTATACCCCCTCCTATCTCTTATAGTGTATGGGGCTTGTACATACTTTTAGAACTATCCACAAAAAAAAGACCTCCAAAGGAGGTCCCGTAATAATTAATTCGTTACGAATTTTAATTTTTCTGTTTGGTCAACAGTTGTTAGTGTAGAGATGATTTCTTCGATATCACCATCTAAAATACTGTCTAATCTATGAAGTGTAAGGCCTACACGGTGGTCTGTTACACGACCTTGAGGGAAGTTGTACGTACGGATACGTTCACTTCTATCCCCTGTACCAATTTGGCTTTTCTTCTCTGCTGCAAGTTCTGCGTGTTGCTTTTCACATTCAATATCGTAAAGCTTCGCACGAAGTACTTTGATTGCTTTTTCTTTATTCTTAAGCTGTGACTTTTCATCCTGACATGATACAACAAGACCTGTTGGCATATGTGTTACACGTACCGCTGAGTCTGTTGTATTAACGCTCTGTCCACCGTTTCCTGATGAACGGAATACGTCGATACGAAGATCATTCATGTTAAGTTCTACGTCTACTTCTTCTGCCTCTGGAAGTACTGCTACAGTAACCGTTGATGTATGGATACGTCCACCTGATTCTGTAGATGGAATACGTTGTACACGATGTACACCACTTTCGTACTTAAGCTTTGAGTAAGCACCTTGACCTTTAATCATAAAGATAACTTCTTTATAACCACCGATACCACTTTCATTCACATCCATAAGTTCTACTTTCCACTTATTACTTTCTGCATAGTAGCTATACATACGGTAAAGGTCAGCTGCGAAAAGTGCCGCTTCATCGCCACCAGCACCGCCACGAATCTCTACGATAACGTTCTTATCATCGTTAGGATCCTTTGGAAGAAGGAGTAACTTAAGTTCATTTTCAAGTGGCTCTACTTTTTTCTTGTTTTCTGATAGTTCTTCTTTTACAAGCTCTTTAAAGTCATCATCTAAGCCTTCATCAAGCATCATTAATGCTTCATCAATAGCTTCTAGGGTTTGCTTATACTCAGCGTATTTTTCTACGATTGGTCTTAAATCGCTGTGCTCTTTCATAAGCTTCTGCCATTTTTGTTGGTTTGAAATAACTTCTGGGTCACTAATTAAGTCTGAAATATTTTCAAATTTTACTGCTAGTTCTTCAATTTGAGCAAACATCTATTCACCTCATCAACTAATCTTTTATTTCTTAATACCAAGGACTACACGATCTTTTCCAGCTAAGTCCTTGATAATACGTATCTTTTCAAAACCTTCGGCCTCTAGTATAGCACATACACTCTCGCCTTGTAAGTAGCCAATTTCATAAGCTAATAAACCACCTGTTCTTAGCCACTTGCTACCCTCTTTGGTAATACATCTATAAAACTTCAAGCCATCTCCACCATCCGTTAACGCCTTATACGGCTCATAACCCTTCACTTCTTCCATAAGTGTCTTACACTCTTCTGTCGTGATATATGGTGGGTTGGATACGATAAAATCTAAACTTTGTTCTTCTTCAGTATAATTATTAAATACGTCACTTTGTAATAGATTTACTTTATCTTCTACATGATTACTTAGTATATTCTTTTTTGCTACTTCTAATGCTTGGTCACAAATATCTATCGCTGTGATTTTGACATCTTCCATATAATGCGCTAAAGATACACTAATACAACCTGAACCTACGCCTACTTCCACACCTTTGTTAAGTGGCATTTCTTTGCTGTATGCTATTAATGTTTCTACTAATACTTCCGTATCTTGTCTAGGAATCAATACGCGTTCATCCACATAAAAATCCAATCCCATAAAAGATTGCTCTTTTGTGATGTATTGTAATGGGAACCCTTGTACTCTTTTTGCAATGAGATACATATAGGATTGCTCCACATGGTCTGCAACCTTTTCATTCCCTATAAGGAGTAATTTTGCTGCATCGCATTCTAATAAGTACATGGCTAAAAGCTTTGCATCAATACCTGCATCTTGTTTGCCATATGCTTGTAGTATATCTCTTCCTTTTCGAATCAGTTCATTAACAGTTACATGTATTATTTGGGCTTGTTGTTTCATGGGATTCATTTTCTAAAACTCCTTTGACTGCGGTTATAGCAACTTCTATTTGATCATCATCAGGTTCTAACGTTGTAAACTCACGTTGCAGCCACATACCTGGGGCACTTAATAAATTGGCGATTTTATTATCTGGTGCTTTTCTAGCCCATCGAATAAACTCATAAGAAATGCCTGCTACTACTGGTACCATCACGATACGTACTACCGTTCTTAACCAGAGTATTTGGGTGGTAAATAAGCTAAATACTAAAATACTTACGATCATAACTACAAATAAGAAACTTGTACCACAGCTTTTATGTAGGCGTGTGCAAGCTCTTACATTTTCGATTGTAAGCTCTTTTTCTTGTTCAAGACAATTAATGGTCTTATGCTCTGCACCGTGGTATTGGAATGTCCTTTGGATATCTTTCATTCGGCTTACAAGCTTCATGTACCCTAAGAAAATAAGGATTCTAAAAACACCTTCCACTAAGTTTTGCATAAAAGATGACGGTATAACCCCTTTAAACAAGCGACTTAATAACATCGGTAATACCATAAATATACCGATAGATAAGATAAAAGAAAATGCCATTGTGACACTCAAAATGATCTTTTCTGTCTTCTCACCAAACTTCTCATTAAGCCATATCTCGAATTTACTTGGTTGCTCTTCTTCTTCATCTCCGTAAAGCTCCGCTGAGTATCCTAGTGTTTTCACACCTAATACCAGTGATTCTACAAATACTGCCATACCGCGAAGTATAGGCAAACGAAGGATTTTGTATTTTTCTAGCCAACTATTTGTTTTCTGAACATCTGTTGCAATAGAATGATCGCTTTTTCTTACGGCAACTGCATAGAGTTTACGTCCTTTCATCATGACACCCTCAATGACAGCTTGTCCGCCAATATCTGTTCTTGCCATATCTACACACCTCCTGGAGAATATAAAAAAAAAGAGTTGAGACCATCCGCTCAACCCCTCTTGATTACAATGATTAAATATTGTATTTTTTGTTGAACTTGTCAACTCTACCCTTAGCTGCAGCAGCTCTTTGTTTTCCAGTATAGAAAGGATGACAGTTAGAGCAAACCTCTACACGGATCTCTGGTTTTGTTGAACGTGTTGTAATTACATTACCACAGTTACATGTTACAGTTAATTCTTCATATCTTGGTTGGATTTCTTTGTTCATGCTATTCACCTCTTTCATCGTACGTTTCTATGTTAATTTACACTTTAACAAAGTTTTATGACAACATTGGTATTGTACCATATGTTATTTGACATTGCAAGTCATTTTATCAATAAAAGCTTTGTTAGTTTCATACCTTAACATCATATTAATAAGATTTTCAGTAACTTCCGTAGAATTCCCACGGCTCAAGTCTCTGCGTACATTGTACGCAACATTCATTTCATCTTCTCTTAGCAATAAATCATCTCTTCTAGTGCCAGATTTATAAATGTCAATAGCTGGAAAAATACGTCTTTCAGATAAAGAACGGTCTAAAACAAGTTCCATATTACCCGTTCCTTTAAACTCTTCAAAGATGACTTCATCCATTTTACTGCCGGTCTCTACAAGTGCTGTTCCTAGTATGGTCAAACTACCACCATTTTCGATTTTTCTTGCTGCCCCAAAGAATTTCTTTGGCATGTGTAAAGCAGCTGGGTCTAATCCTCCCGATAAAGTTCTACCACTTGGTGGAATCGTAAGATTATAAGCTCTCGCCATACGTGTAATACTATCTAAAAGAATCACTAAGTCTTTGCCTTGCTCTACCATACGCTTAGCACGCTCTAGTACCATCTCAACCACTTGCTTATGATGCTCAGGCGGTTCATCAAAAGTCGATGCAACGACTTGTACATCCTGCCCCTCAATGCTACGTCTAATATCCGTTACTTCTTCCGGTCTTTCATCTATAAGGAGTACAATAAGGGATACATCTGGATGATTGTGTGTAATGGCATTAGCAATATGCTTAAGTAAGATGGTCTTACCAGCCTTTGGTGGCGCTACGATAAGCCCTCTTTGACCTTTCCCGATAGGTGCCATCATATCAATAATACGCGTCGATAGTACTTCAGCATCATATTCTAGTGTAAGGCGCTGCTTTGGAAAGACTGGTGTAAGTGTCTCAAAGTTCGGTCTGTACTTTGCTTTTTCTGGTCGATCACCATTCACCTTGTGCACATATAATAAAGCACCTGCTTTTTCGCCTTCTTTAGGCTTACGCATGTCCCCTTCTATCCAGTCACCTGTCTTAAGGTTAAAACGCTTAATTTGAGAAATAGATAAATAAATATCATTTTCACCACGCATAAAGTTACGCGCACGAAGGAATCCGTAACCATCTGGCATGATTTCTAGTATACCCGCTCCCGTTGTACGGTCTAAGCGTGTATTCTCACTTATACTTTCTACCTGCTCTTCATCTTCTTGTTCTTCATCTTGTTGATTATCTTCACTTACGTTACTTACTTCTTTAAGGGGAATCTCTGAAACAGAGTTTGAAGGGGGTGTTGAAAGGGAATTCTCTTGTTTTAAAAGCGCTTCTATTATTTCTGCTTTTTTTAGCTTGCTAATATGTGCTATACCTTTTTCCTTAGCTAGTTCCCGTAGTTGAGCTAATGTCATCTTTTCCATTATGTCCATGTTTTACTAGCTCCTTTAATTTATATTATATTTTTTTTAGTGTATCATACTTGTCCCATCATTTTCAAGCTATGTTTTACAGGGTATTTATGAAAAAAAGGCTGTCTAGACAGCCTCTTCTTCTATGCTTTGATCAAATACTTTTGCTCTAACCACTCTGGGTCCATCGGTGCATCCCAATAATACCCCTGTCCCACTTCACACCCCATCTCATGCATCAGGTCTAATTGTTCTAGTGTTTCAATCCCTTCCGCTACAGTCTTTAGACGTAAAGCCTTAGCGATGGATATAATGGCTGCTACAATGGCACGGTCCTGAGGATTCTCTACTACTTCTCTTATAAAAGAGATATCTATCTTCAAATGGTCAAATAAAAACTTTTTTAAGTACCCTAAAGATGAGTAGCCTGTACCAAAATCATCAATGGCGATAGCAAAGCCTTGTTTTTTAAGTGCTCTTATAATGTCTTGTGCCATTTCTGTATCTGTCATCACCATTGTTTCTGTAATTTCTAATATAATCATCTGTGGTTCTATCTGGTATTTTTCTAAAATAGCCATGATTTTTTCTACCAAGTCACTATTTTTAAACTGTGCAGATGATAAATTGATGGAGATAGGTACACTTTTGAAACCTTTATCCATCCACTCTCTTAATTGCTTACATACTGCTTCTATAACCCGTATACCTACTTGGTCGATTAGTTCCATTTGCTCTAGTAAACCAATAAAACTTCCTGGCGCCATAATCTCCCCTGTCGGCTTTTTACGTCTTAATAAAGCTTCCATACCGGTCAATTCTCTTTTTTCTAGATCAATAAAAGGCTGATAGTATACGATAAACTCGTTGTTATTATATGCTTTACGAATATCACTTTCTAAAAGCATCTGCTTTTGCACTTCTTCTTGCATGGTATCTACATAGAAAAGATAATGATTCTTCCCACTCATTTCCTTCGCTTTTGCCAGCGTAATCTGTGCATTATTAATGACTTGCCCCGCTGTCTCTCCGTGACAAGGGTATAATGCTACGCCTCCCTTAAGTTCGAGATACAATTCTTTCGCTTCGATACTAATCGGTATCTCCATCTGCTTAAATATATTTTCAATAAGTTCTTGTGTTGTATGTTCTGCCTCACTATAATCCTGCATCACTACAAAAATATCTGGTCCCAACTTAGCCAAAATACACTTGTTGCCAATCACATTCTTGATGCGATTTCCCACTTCCTTTAAGACAATATCTCCTGAAGAAAGTCCGTAGGTGGTATTAATATAGCTCATCTTTGTAATATCCAGTAAAATAATTGCAAAAGCCTTATCTTTTTCACCACTTATTTTATTATAAAGTAACTCTAAAAAAGCTGCTTGACTTGGTAGCCCAGTAACTTCATCTAAATATTTGATTTTATGCATTTTTTCTTGGAGGACTTTAGCACTTGTGATATCTTTCCCTATGCATATATATTGACTCATCTCATTATTTTTATCTTTTACACCCATCATACTCACTGCTAAATAAAAAGGCGTCCCATCTTTCTTATTCAAGTGGCAAATGGTATCAAATTTTCTACCATTGCCAAGGGCCGTTTTCATCTTGTCCACCAGTGTGTCATTATACGTATTAGCCAAGCTTCCTAATTGCTCATGCATCTGAAGCTCTTCCGCGCTATATCCCGTCAAATACTCTACTTGTCTGTTTGTGTAAATAAGTTTGCCTGCTATGTCATAAATCATTAAGCAATCATCGATTTCATTTACAATCTCTTTAAATATTTGATTTGTTTGATAGGTGTCAATTTTTCCCAGACTCCTCACCTACATCTGCCTCCCTTTTTTGTCTACTTCTACCCTTATTTCTACTTATGTATTAGATGTGTTTATTTCCTCTTTGAAGAGCAATCACACCTGTACGTACACTTTCTAAAATTTCAAAAGCTCTTACGTCTTCAATAAACTGATCAATCATTTCTTTACTATTGCAAATCTCAAAGACCACAATTTCTGTATCAATATCAATAACTTTTACACCATACTTCTCTGTAAGTTCTTTGATTTTCACGCCTAACTCTGGCTTAAGCACAACTTTAATAAGTGCTAATTCTCTCATAATGTCTTCTGCATTATCTAGCACCTGTACTTTTTTGATATCCACTAACTTTCCTACTTGTTTTTGAATTTGATCAAGGGAATTTTCATCTTCTGTTACCGAAATGGTAATACGTGAAATGCCTTGTACATGTGTTTCTTCCCCTGCAAAACTATTTAAATTAAAGCCTCGACGTGTAAATAAACCTGCAATACGTGCCACAACACCATAATTATTTTCTACTAAAACCGAAAGAATTGTATTTTTCATGCGCTTCCCCTCTTTCTTACCATTCAAATCTTAAAAAGATTATATCACAATGTATATTCTAAATTCTATCAATTTTTATACTTTTGATTTGGAATATAAAAAAACTCACAAATGTGAGTTTTCTTATATTTATACATTCTTTTTTCGTCTTTTCTTACTAATCACTGGCTGATCACCATAAGCATTAAGCTTCGCCTGTACGCTCTCATGAACTGTTTCATAAGGCACACCTGTTAAAAGTTCCATACCTTCTTTAACGGAACTCATTGCATAAATATGAAACTTGCCTTCTTTGACTGCTTCGATTACTTCATCGTCTAGCATTAAGTCTTCCTTATTTTGATAAGGTATAATAACCCCTTGATTTCCCGTTAACCCTTTATTTTTACAGACTTTATAAAAGCCCTCTATCTTATCATTAACGCCCCCTACTGGTTGAATCTTTCCGTACTGATTAATAGAACCTGTCACTGCAATGCCTTGCCGTATAGGTACTTCTGCCAAGCTGGATAAGACTGCAAAAAGCTCCGTACTAGAAGCACTATCCCCATCAATGCCTCCATAGCTCTGCTCAAAGCAAATGCGACAACTTAATGAAAGTGGTTGCTCCTTAGCAAAATAATTCCCCAAAAAGCCTGTGATAATTTGTACGCCTTTGGAATGGATACTTCCACTTAGGCCCACTTCACTTTCTACATCTACGACTCCTGCCTTTCCTCTATAAGTCGTACAAGTGATGCGTACAGGTCTTCCAAAACTAAAGTTGTCTGCCTGATAAACCGCAAGCCCATTGATTTGGCCGATATGCTTGCCGGTCGTATCTACAAGGAAAATATTCTTTTTGTATTTCTCCCCTATATTACGCTGTACATTTTCCTTAAATGCCATGCGTATCTTACGTGCGGTCAATATATTTTGCTCAGTGATATAGGCTTCTGCAAAAACACTTGCTTCTCTTACCAAATCAAGCACGGGTTGCATATTGGCACTTATTTTCTCCTTACTTTCTGCATGGCGATGGCTGTATTCCAATAGCCTAGCAACGCCCTCTCTCGTGACCGCTGGCAACTTTTCTTTATCACAAAACGTTTTGATAAGTCTTGCAAACTGTCTGACGCTATCTGACGTACTCGTAATACTTTCACTAAAGTCTACATTAATTTTAAAGAGCTTTTTAAAACTTGGGTCATACTCGTTTAAGATGCTGTACACTTCATAGTTTCCTACGATAATGACTTTTACATCTAGATCAACGGCTTCTGGAACCATCCCTAATGTGGTTGTAATATTGCCACCACCTAGGTTCTCCATCATAATCTTACTCGTCTTCAACGCACGTTTCATGCCTTCCCACGTTCCTTGTGCCTCGAGTAAGTCCTCCATACGCATAATCAAGTATCCGCCATTAGCTCTATGCAATAAGCCCGCATAAATGTTCATAAAATCAGTATGGGTAGTGTTCATCTCTGTATCAATCTTAATCTTCCCAATCAAACTACTATAACTTAATGGATATCCTGTAATGACCGGTGCGCCTTTTTGTTTGCTATGATCTACAATCACATTCACATCATAACGACTGACAATATCTTTAACGGACTTTGGACTAAGCCAAGGAATAATCTGTGCTAAGCCTTGTGCATCCTCTGCCTCTACCTTCGAGAAGATCTCTAAATTCTCTAAGATATCTTCTACGATGGCATCTATATACTGTATAATCTCTGGGTATTCGCCATAGTTTCCTTTAAGATACGTTACATAATACCCTAACTCCTCCATGACCATTTCTTGCTCAAGGTTATCTAAATACATCTCATATTCTTTTTCTAAGCTTTTAATCTCTTCAAGAATAGTCCCTGAAAATGCATAAAGTTTACTGATGTCTTCTTTTAATAAATCTTTGTCTTCATCCTCAAGTGCTTCATAATTTTCGGCGTCAATCGGTTCACCATCTTCATCTAATGGCATGAACCCTACACCTTCCTTTGTTATTTTCGCCTTAAATCCTAGTGTTTTTGCTCCTATCTTTAATTCTTTTAGGAATTTATCTTTCTTATCTGTCATTTCATCTATAACTTTTTGTCGCCTCTGCTCTGCTTCATAACTTTCCAGCTTATCGGCTAAATCATCTATTAAAAAATGTTTAAATTCTTTCATATCGTCTTGAAATTTTTTCCCATCTCCTGGTTGCATTCTTATAGCCTTAGGAGATGATGGATTTTCAAAATGGTAGATATAACATAAATCGTCAGGTGTATTTTCTTTGCTTGCTGTCTCCTCTACTTTTTGGATGATATAGTCGTACAAAGCTTTTTCATCTTCACCTGATACATAGATATTATAATCTTTCGCTTTCATTCCAAGGCCAAATTCCAGCATATTAATGCCTTCACCTTGATTAAGCATACCACTCTCTGCTTCTAATTCATCCGTGTTCTGGAAAGGAAAATCAGCAAATTGATATGAGGTTTTAAGTTGTTCCCACTTTAATTCTAAATTTTTTTTCATAATTATCCCCCCATAGTTACACTATATTCACTATGGCTTATATGCTCTACAAAATGTTGTGTTTTTTGACAATTTTTTTGAATTTTTTTCCATAAAAAAAGAGACAGTATGTCGCTACTGCCTCTCATCTTAAATATTATAGCCCATAATGAGTCCATGCTCCGTAGGTTTTGTGTAATAATTCTTACGCATCCCTAATACTTGGAATCCACTACCCTCATACAATTTCTTGGCAACGGCATTACTTTCTCTTACTTCTAGTAAGAGAACTTCTAATCCTGCCTCATTCATACTTTCTTTAAGGGCCTTTATAAGTTGCTTACCAATACCTTGCCCGCGATGGGACTTGTGTACCGCTACATTGGTGATTTGCCCTTCTTCTAGGACACACCACACACCTACATAACCTACTATTTCTCCATCCGCTTCTGCTACCCAGTAGGTCGCCACTGGATTTTCAAACTCTTTGTCTATCGCTTCCCTAGACCATGGCGTAGAAAAGGTGACTTGCTCTAACGCATAAATACCTTCGGCATCTTCTGCCACAGCTTTTCTAATGACCACCGTTTTCTCGCTCCTCAAGTTCACGTTCTGCCTGACTTTTACGTAGATACATTGGTACAAAAGTATCTGGGTCACTTACTTCACCACGTTCATACGCTTGGTGTGCTAAATGCGCTAAAGTACTTGCACGTTGCATTAACTGATGGGATGGTGCAAACTTCGCCCCCTCGCCTAATACTTCTTGGATTTTTTCTTTAAATACCGCAACGCCATCTCCTAAGAAAATGACCGGTCTATTTTCATCTTTTAATGTCTCTAGTAACTCATCAATTTGTATCCCTAGATAGTCACTGATGCGCTCTAATGACGCTTCTTGCCACTTATAATAGGCAGTGTACACTTGGTTACGTCTTGCATCCATAATTGGGCAGATAATCGCTTCTGTAAATGTCATGTTGTTTGCCATGACATCTAATGTTGGTATGCCTATGATAGGTACTTCAAGGGCCATCGCCATCGCTTTTGCTGTTGCCACACCTATACGTAAGCCGGTGAAAGACCCTGGTCCACTGGTCACTGCAATAGCATCTACTTTCTCTAACTCTATGCCAATCATCGCCTTTAAATCTTCTAACATCGGCATGATTGTTTGTGAATGGGTAAGTTTATGGCATACATAGTATTCACCCACTAATTTTCCATCCGCTATATAGGCTACGCTACCAGCTATACCCGATGCATCTATAGCAATAATATTCATCTTCTTCCTCCTACTTAATTGTTATTTTTCTATAATCAAAGCCTTGCTGTAAGTCTTTTTCTATATAAATCCACTTGGCACTACTTGGTATGGCATCTGGTACATTATTTGCCCATTCTACGAGACATACACCTTGTCCATAAAAGTAATCTTCATAACCGATCATCTCTAACTCATCTGCATCTTCTATACGATACATATCAAAATGATAAAGAGGTATATCACCTTCGTATTCTTGCACGATTGTGAAAGTAGGACTTGTAATATGTTCGTCTATACCTAATCCTTTAGCAAAGCCTTTTGAAAAGATGGTTTTACCTACACCTAAATCTCCTATGAGACAATAAATCTCACCAGGTACTGCTTGCTTTGCAATGTCATAAGCTTTTTCAAAGGTTTGTTGTTCTGATAAACTAATAAACTCCATTTTTCGTTCCTTTCGTTGTCGTATTCTATAGCTTATTGTAATACGCTCTCTCTAAAGTTTCAACTGATTTACTTTGTATTACTTGGAGTATGTATCTTCTACTTCTTTTTATACATATTTTTCTTCGTTATGCTCATACTAATCCTCATATGAATATAGAAAGGAAGATTCTGTAATGACTGATTTTAAACAAAGCGAAACTTGCCTTAACCTTATGCGTTCTTTTGCTGGCGAGTCTCAAGCTCATATGCGCTATAAATTCTTCGAAACCCGTGCGATGGAAGAAGGTCTCCACGAAATTGAAGCCATCTTCAAAGAAACTGCTATGAATGAGATGGCTCATGCCCATATCTTCTTTAAACTTTTAGAAAAGCATCTAGGTTCAACCTCTGTACCTGTCAATGGTGAGTATCCAGTAGAACTTGGTAATACTTTAGCCAACCTAAAAGGTGCTGCTGCTGGTGAACACGATGAACACACCAACGTTTATCCAACCTTCGCTGAGACAGCACGTAAGGAAGGCTTCATGGATGTGGCTCACCACTTCGATATGATTGCTAAAATCGAACAAGAACATGAACAACGCTTCAACCACTTCGCAAACCTCGTTGAGAATGGTACCCTCTTTACTAAGGATAGCCAAGTTTACTTCAAATGTATCCACTGCGGACATGTACATGAAGGTACCTCTGCACCTAAAGTATGTCCAAACTGCCTTCACCCACAAGGTTTCTTCAAAGTCGTACCTACTCCTTGGCAGTAATATCCCCTCTTAGATGGGATGTCACACACTTGGTGCAAGTTCCGCATTTTGACTTATAGCTTCGTAAAAAAGTCCTTTATGAAAGAAATGTTGCACGTAGCTGCCTTTTCTGAAATAAAGGACCTTTTTTACATGGACTCTACCTAAAAACAAAAATGGCCGTTACACCAATGTGTAACAGGCCATTTTTCACGTTTATTTTGCTTGTTTCATCGATAAGCTAATCTTCTTTGTCTGTGCATTAACCCCGAGTACTACCACATCCACAATATCGCCTACCTTTACGACTTCTAATGGATGCTTAATATAGCGCTCACTTAATTGTGATAAGTGTACAAGTCCATCTTGATGCACACCGATATCTACGAAAGCACCAAAGTCTACGATATTTCTAACGGTTCCTTTAAGTTTCATGCCTTCTTTTAAGTCTTCTATTTCTAAGACATCACTATGAAGGATTGGCTTTGGCATATCCTCACGTGGGTCACGTCCTGGCTTCTCTAATTCCTTGATGATATCTTCTAAAGTTGGTACCCCTACTTCTAACTGGGCCGCTAACTTTTCTAAATCCCCTACTTTTTGGCTAATGCCTTTACAATTCCCTGTCTTTAAATCTTCTTTTGTGAATCCTACTGCTTCTAAAAGCTTTAGTGCGATGTCGTAAGACTCTGGGTGAACTGCTGTACTATCCAGGAAATTCTTCGCTTCTGGTACACGAAGGAACCCTGCACATTGTTCAAATACTTTTGGTCCTAAGCCTTTTACTTTCTTAATCTGCGCACGGCTTATAAACTTACCATTTTCCTCACGGAAACTAATGATATTATTTGCCACAGTCTTTTTAATACCTGCTACATATTGCAGAAGTGAAGAAGATGCTGTATTGATATCCACCCCAACTTCATTTACTGCCTGCTCTACAACGCCACCTAAACTTTCTTCTAAGCGCTTTTGATTCATATCATGCTGATACTGCCCTACGCCGATAGACTTTGGATCGATCTTTACAAGCTCTGCCAAAGGATCTTGCAGACGTCTGGCGATAGATACAGCACTTCTTACCCCTACATCGTCATTCGGGAACTCTTCTGTAGCAAGCTTCGATGCTGAATACACTGATGCTCCTGCTTCATTAACGATAACATAATGAATCTTCTTTGGTATTTCCTTAAGCATATCTGCTACGATTTTTTCTGTCTCTCTAGATGCTGTACCATTTCCGATAGAAAGAAGGTCGATGTCATATTTATCAATAAGTGCTTTCAGTACCTTTTTCGCTTCTTCTACTTTATTTTGAGGCGCTGTCGGATAAACGACTGTGTTGTCTAGTTTTTTCCCTGTCTCATCTACAACGGCAATTTTGCACCCTGTTCTAAAGGCAGGGTCAACCCCCATTACCGTATGGTTCTTAATAGGGGCGCCCATTAAAAGTTGATATAAGTTTTTGTTGAATACTTCTAAAGCACCATCTTCTGCTTTTTCACTTAATTCATTACGAATGTCTCTCTCAATAGCCGGTGCGATGAGACGCTTATAGCTATCTGCTATCGTTCCCATAAGCAGTTCTTTTGTCGTACTTCCCTCTTTGATGAGTTGCTTTTCTAGATACATCATCACACGTTCTGTTGGTACTTCAATCTTTGTGGTGATAATCTTTTCTTTTTCCCCACGATTAATGGCTAACACACGGTGCCCTGGCATCGCTTTTAACCTTTCATTGTATTCATAGTACATCGCAAACACTTGCTTCTCATCTTTTTCTTTATCTTTTACTTTTGTGATGATTTCACCTTCTGTAAAAGTAAGCTTTCTGATATACCCTCGGAAGTTTGCTTGATCTGAGATATACTCTGCTAAAATATCTGATGCCCCATCTAAAGCATCTTTAATAGACGTTACCCCTTTTTCTTCATCTATAAAACTTTCTGCAAACTTTTCTATTTCTTTTTCTGTCTGTGCTAAGATTGCATCTGCTAAAGGCTCTAAACCTTTTTCTTTTGCGATGGTTGCACGTGTACGCTTCTTGGTCTTGTATGGTAAATAAAGGTCCTCTACCTCGGTAGCAGTCTGAGCTTTTTCGATGCTTATGCGTAAGTCTTGTGTGAGCTTTCCTTGCTCATCGATCAAACGAATAACCTGCTCTTTTCTAGCTTCTAAATTTTGAAGGTAGATGAAACGCTCATGAAACTTTCTGAGCACCTCGTCATTTAGTCCCCCTGTTAATTCTTTTCTATAACGTGCAATAAAAGGAATGGTATTTCCTTCTTCAATTAATTTGATCGTATTTTCTACTTGGCTTTTTTTGATAGCTAATTCTTCTTGTAGTATTTTTACAATATCCATTATTTTTCTCCTTTGCCCTTTATCTTTAGTGTTATAGTACCATATTTTTCTAGGAAAATACAGCTACTCCCATTCCCAATTTCCTCTACAGTACAAGCAACCTTCCCTCAATTCCCTACAGTTACAGTGCTTGAAGATGACCTCTGTGGAAGTAAGGCTTCCATAACACAACTTGAGTACCTGTGCAAAAGCATCTGCCACACTCATTTCATAGCATCCCCCACAAGCAGGGATACATTCTCTCACCACACATACTTCTATATAACTCTTAATAGGCACAAATGATTGTGGTACCAAAAGTACCCCTTGAAACAACGGATTCGTACGCAAAGCATTGCAAAAAAGGTTCGCCACATCCCTTTGATTTTTCTGTGGTAAGCAAGGAAAATAAATCTCTTTTCCATCACAAAAAACTTTGGTACATACAATGGTATTTCCCGTGCGATACTCTGTGGGTACAATGACTCTTATATAGTCTGCTTGCTGTTGATACGCCACACATATTCCCATCTCATATTGGTTTTCTTCTACACATTTAGGTTCCATAATTTGGACACAAGGATCACTTCCTAATGTGTAGTACAAGAGGGTCGCTAGCTCATACCATGGTGGATACATTCTTTTATAGCTCATCTTTTCTCCTCCTCGTTAGTATCTTGGTTCATTATATGCTTTTTTCTACAAGTTAGTTAATAAGTGGCCATAACTCAAAAAAATGGTATAAGTTTCTCTTTGTAAAAATATACTTGTATCATAATGTAACATTTAATTTATGTTAAATGCTACAACAAAAACTTGTCGAGGTGAAGATTATGAAAAGAAGATTTATGGCATTAGCACTATGCGGTATCATGGCTACTTTTTCACTTGCTGGCTGTGCACAATCAGGTAACAGTGATTTTAAAGTAGGAATGGTTACAGACTCTGGTACAATCGATGATAAGTCTTTTAACCAAGGTACTTGGGAAGGCATCCTTCGTGCTGGTGAAGAACTTAAAGTAGATACCCATTATCTAAAGCCTGCTGGTGAGACAGAAGCTGACTACTTAAAAGAAATTCAAAACCACTATGACACAGGTCGTAAATTCATCGTTACACCAGGATTTAAATTCGAAACCGCTATCTTTAAGGCACAAGAAAAATATCCAGATGCAAAATTCGTTCTTATCGATGGTAAGCCATGTGAAATTACCAAAGATAAAGATGGTAAAGATGTGACCACTTACAAAATCGGTCCTAACTCAGTGGCAATCTTTTATGCAGAGCATGAAGCTGGCTTCTTAGCTGGTGTGGCTACTGCCCTTGAACTTAAAGAAGGTGAACTAGGCTTTATCGGTGGTATGGAGATTCCCCCTGTACAAAAATTCAACTGGGGCTTCCAACAAGGTGTGACCTATGCCAACGAAAATCTTGGTACAAAGATGACACTCAAAGAAGAAAACGTCGTCTACCAAGGTACTTTCTACGAGACGGCTGCTGGTACACAACTTGCCGCTTCTATGTATGACAAAGGCGTAGATGCGATTTTCTGTGCCGCTGGTGGTGTAGGTGCTGGTGCTATTAAAGAAGCAACTGAACGTGCTGCAAAAGGTGAAAATGTATGGATCGTAGGGGTAGACGTTGACCAATATGCTGATGGTCTCTATGATAGCAACAACGATAAGACCATCAATCAAGATGATGCCTCTGTCATCCTCACATCTGCTATGAAACGCCTTGGTAACTCTGCTTTTGATATGATTCAAGCTGAACTTGATGGCAAATTCCCTGGTGGTCAAGAGCTTATGTTTGACTCACAAAATGATGGCGTTGGTATCCCTACTGAGAATCCTAACTTAAATGATGACAACGAAAAAACAGTGTCTGATATCCAAGCAAAAATCAAGTCTGGTGAAATCACCGTACTTTCAAACAACGACGCTGGTACTTTATTTAAATAATCCTTACAAAAAAGGCGGTACTTCCGCCTTTTTTAATACATATCTATTCTCTTAAAGGAGGTTTTCTATGTCTTATGTGATTGAAATGTTAAACATCACCAAGACCTTCCCAGGCATTGTGGCCAACGATAACATCACCTTGCAGCTAGAAGAAGGAGAAATCCATGCCTTACTCGGTGAAAACGGTGCAGGTAAGTCCACACTGATGAGTATGCTCTTTGGCATGTACCAGCCTGATAGCGGCATGATTAAGCTTCGTGGGGAAGAAGTCCATATAACCAATCCCAATGTAGCCACTGCTCTAGGGATCGGCATGGTGCATCAACACTTTAAATTAGTCCATAACTTTACTACCACCCAAAACATCATTATGGGTGTTGAACCGAAAAAATGGGGTGGCTTAGTCATCGATATGCCCCTCGCCACGAAACGTGTGGCTGAACTCTCTGATAAATATGGTCTTGATATTGACCCCTTTGCAAAAATTGAAGATATCTCTGTGGGTATGCAGCAACGGGTAGAAATCATGAAAATGCTTTACCGTGATGCCAACATTCTTATTTTTGATGAGCCTACTGCGGTTCTCACACCGCAAGAAATCACTGAACTGATGAAAATCATGCGTAATCTTATCGCTGAAGGCAAGTCCATCATTCTCATCACTCATAAACTTAAAGAAATCAAAGCTGTGGCAGACCGATGCACCATCATTCGCCGTGGTAAGTACATCGATACTGTCAAAGTATCTGAAACCTCCACTGCTGATATGGCACATAAAATGGTGGGACGGAATGTCTCTTTCAAAGTGTCTAAGACTCCTAGTACCCCTGGTGACTGCGTCTTATCCATCCAAAACCTAGATGTTCAAAATAATAAGAAAGTGCTGGGTTTAAAGAACTTTTCCCTCGATGTTCATAGAGGTGAAATCGTAGGTCTCGCCGGTGTCGATGGTAATGGACAGACTGAACTAGTGGAAGCCATTACAGGACTTCGTAAAGTAGAATCCGGTAAAGTCTTTTTAAAAGAAAAAGATATCACTACCTTGCCTATCCGTAAAAAAATCCAGCAAGGCGTTGCTCACATTCCTGAAGATCGTCAAAAGCGTGGGCTTATCCTTGACTACTCCCTTGAAGAAAATATGATTCTCGAAGTGTATAACAAGCCACCTTTTGCCAAGTGTGGGCTTCTTCAAAACGCCGCTATTCATGATTACTCCGAAAAAATCATCGAAGCCTTCGATGTCCGTTCAGGTGAAGGTGGTAAGTCCCCTTCTCGATCCCTTTCAGGTGGGAATCAACAAAAAGCTATCGTTGGCCGTGAAATGGAACTAAACCCCGACCTTCTCATTGCTGTACAGCCTACCCGTGGCTTAGATGTGGGTTCTATCGAGTATATACACAAGCGCATCGTGGAGCATCGTGACAAAGGTAATGCCGTTCTTGTGGTCTCTCTCGAACTGGATGAACTCCTATCCCTCACCGACCGCATAGCCGTTGTCAATGGTGGCGAACTTATCGGTATCCGTGACACCGCTTCGACCAATGAAAATGAAATCGGCCTTATGATGGCTGGTATTGCAGGAGGTATGAATCATGACGAAATATAGAAAACTCTTCGTATCCCTTATCGCTATACTCATGGGACTTCTAGTCGGTGCTCTCTTTATGCTCTTCACCGGCCACAATCCTTTCATCGGCTTCTTAAGGATGTTTCAAGGTGGTACCATGACCCTTGAGCGTATTGGTAATACCATCGCTACTGCTACGCCGCTCATCCTCACGGGCCTTTCAGTGGCATTCGCCTTCCGTACAGGACTTTTTAACATCGGTGCACCGGGTCAGATGCTCTTTGGTGCCTTCTGCTCCATCGCCGTAGGCTT
>JBOFIT010000092.1:0-20433 GCA_051650305.1 Cellulosilyticaceae bacterium | reverse complement strand
TTGAAATAATGCATTTGAACATATTGCTTTTCTACATAAGTCATCACTAAAAATATGACTTGCTACTTCTTCAATACTTTCTGTTTGTTTTTTCTTAAAGAAATTAAACACTTTTCTCCCTACCTTTGTTATTTTTTTTACCAAGTTTGATTTTACATAATTTTCACTAATATTTCAACCTTCTATTTTTATACCTATGTATTTATTTTTACTGTTCATAAAAAAAGACCTCGTTCTCTACCTACGTAAAGTTTGAGGTCTTTCCCTTATTTTGCAACGCTTACATTATAGCTTGAATAACCATATTAATTACAAAAAGTGCTGTTACGATATACATAATAGGATGTACTTTTTTAGCCTTACCTTTGCAGAACATACAGATACAGTAGAAGATAAAGCCTACTGCAATACCATTTGTAATACCGCCTGAGAACGCCATCATAATAAGTGTAAAGAAGGCAGGTACTGCAACTTCAAATTCACCCCATTCGATCTTCCCAATAGATTCAGCCATCATAATACCTACTACAATAAGTGCTGGTGCCGTTGCAGCTGCAGGTACAATGCCTACTATCGGTGCAATCACTACTGAAAGCAAGAATAAAATAGCAACGACTACTGATGTTAACCCTGTTTTTCCACCTACGCTAATACCTGCTGCACTTTCTACATAAGTCGTTGTATTACTTGTTCCTAAAAGTGCACCAATAGAGGTTGCTGTTGCATCTGCAAAAAGCGCCTTTTCTAATTTAGAAGAGAAACTATTGCCTTTTTTGAAGATTTCTTCATCTTTTTCATCAAAGATTCCTGATTTTCTACCTGTTCCGATAAAAGTACCGATCGTATCAAAGGTATCTGATAAAGAAAGTGCAAAGATGGTTGTAAAGACAATCAGTAATTTACCCGGCTCTGCAAATAGCCCTGTAAAGTCTAGCTGTAAAAAGGTAGGTGCAATACTTGGAATACTAAAGCTCATATCCTTAAGCCCTGCTACATTTGTTACACCCATAAAAATCCCTATAACTGTCGTTCCTAAGATTCCCCACAAAATAGCTCCATTAACTTTTAAAATCAAAAGAACAATGGTAATGATAAGGCCTATTAAAGCTAAAATGGCCACAGGGTCTTTAAATGTCGTCAATGTATGTTGGACATTGATAAACATATTTGAACCTTCTTGACCGATTGCATCCTGTGGTGACACAGCGAAAGTAAGAAAATGTGCACTTTTAAGCCCGATATATGTAATGAACAAACCAATACCTGCTGAAATTGCATATTGAAGAGATTGTGGAATTGCATTAATAATGGACTTACGAATTTTTGTTACTGTAATGATGATGTTGATAATACCACAAATAAATACCATTGCTAAAGCTTGTTGCCATGAAAATCCTAATACAAGGACGATGGTGTAAGTAAACATTGCATTAAGCCCCATCCCTGGTGCCTGAGCAAAAGGCACATTAGCCACAAGTCCCATTATCAGCGTTCCAATAACAGCCGCTAGAATAGTGGCCATGAATACAGCTCCTGGGTCCATCCCCGCTCCCGACAAAATCATTGGGTTAACAAATAAAATATAAGCCATCGTTAAGTAAGTTGTGAAACCTGCGAAAATCTCTGTTTTAACATTCGTACCATTTTCCTTGAGTTTAAAAAACTTTTCCATTACGCTCCCCCTCATTGATTTAAAATATACTTTTGATTCACTTTGTTCTATTTATATTCACAGTTTGTTCACCTTATGTCTTTACGACCACTCCTTCCATTTCTTAGCTCTCTATTCCACATAAGCTATTTCTCACTATAATGATAGCGTGCTTCTAGCATCATATCTTTCACTTTCATAAGTCGTATCTGCGTACTCCGCTCACTTTCATCTAACTTCATGACGATATACTTAATCTTCTCTTGCATATTGGGAATAATGACGTGTTCTAAGGCATTCACACGCCTTCGTGTTTTTTCAATTTCATCTGACATCAGTTGGGCTGACTTCTCACATTCTGCAAGCTTTAAAAGATTGGGCAAAAGTTCTTGTACCAACTTCACTGCATCATCTAATTCACTCGAAGTAAAAGCATAACCATAACAATAAATAGCTTCTTCATTAGGTATTTTAGTGTCCGTGATAAACCTTGGTACATCCACACTCATCTTGTTTTGCATCGTTACTTGAAGGTTTACTTCTTGTTTCGGTACCATTAATGATGCATCCAATATTTCATCTGATAAAACGGAACGTGCTAATACAAAGTACTTATTAGCTTCTAATATGCCCGCTTCTACTTGCTCTCTTATTGCCATATTTTCTTTTACAAGTTCTAAAAACTGACGCATGAGTTCATCTCTTTTATCCTTTAAAAGCTTGTGCCCTCTTCTTGCTACTGCTAACTTCTTCTTAAGCTTTGTCAGTTCCATTCGAGTGGGGTTGACTTGTATCGTAGCCAAAATACCACCCCTTTCTAGACTTTCCCATAATAAAGTTCTAAGTACGCATCTTTAATACGTTTCAATTCAGCACGTGGTAGTAGTGCTAAAAGCTTCCAACCCACATCCAACGTCTCTTCTATACTTCTATTGACCTCATAGCCTTGAGACACATATTCTTTTTCAAAAGCCTCTGCAAACTGTGCATAAAGCTTATCTACTTCACTTAAAGCAGCTTCACCTAGTACGACTAGTAATTCCTTCGCTTCTTTTCCTCTGGCATAGGCTGCAAAAAGCTGATTCATCGTATTGGCATGGTCTTCCCTTGTCTTACCCTTACCAATCCCCTTATCCTTAAGCCGGGAGAGTGATGGCAGTACATCAATAGGCGGGGTTATACTCTGCCTATAAAGCTCACGACTTAAAATGATTTGTCCTTCTGTAATATAGCCTGTGAGGTCTGGAATAGGATGGGTTTTATCATCCTCTGGCATGGTTAAGATCGGTAGCATGGTGATACTACCCTTTTTGTCTTTTTGCCTTCCTGCACGTTCATAAAGTGAAGCTAAGTCTGTATACATATAGCCTGGATACCCACGTCTTCCAGGTACTTCTTTACGTGCTGCTGAGATTTCACGAAGTGAATCGGCATAGTTAGTGATATCTGTTAAAATAACCAAGACATGCATACCCTTTTCAAATGCCAAGTATTCTGCTGCTGTCAGTGCCATACGTGGTGTGGCAATCCGTTCTACAGCAGGGTCATTGGCTAAATTGATATACATAACCGCTCGGTCAATGGCACCTGTTTCTTTAAAGCTTTCTCTAAAGAAATGTGCTTCCTCAAAGGTAATCCCCATAGCCGCAAACACAACAGCAAAAGGTTCACCCGTTCCCCTAACAGTCGCCTGTCTCGCAATTTGAGCCGCTAATTGTGCATGAGGTAGCCCACTTGCTGAAAAAATAGGGAGTTTTTGACCACGCACTAAAGTATTGAGTCCATCAATTGCTGAAATACCTGTTTGAATGAACTCTTCTGGATAACTTCTCGCCGCAGGATTCATCGGAAGCCCATTGATATCGCATCGCTTCTCTGGAAGTATCTGAGGCCCTTTATCAATGGGCCGTCCTAACCCATCAAATATACGACCTAACATATCTTCACTTACCCCAAGCTCCATACTATGACCTAGAAACCTTACTTTGCTGGTAGCAAGATTAAGTCCCGTTGAGCTTTCAAAAAGCTGTACTAAGGCATTGCCTCCATCTATCTCTAGCACCTTTGCTCGTCGTCTTTCTCCTGATGCAAGCTCTACTTCTGCTAATTCATTATAGGCTACATTTTCCACACCTTTCACAAGCATGAGGGGACCTGCAACCTCTCGAATGGTTCGATACTCTTTTGGCATTAGCGTTCCTCCTTCTCAAGCAGCATTCTCATTTCCCACTTCAAACCCTTATGAATTTCTTCCCTCATCTGCTCCGCCTTTTCAGCTTCTATGTATTTATAACGACCTATTTTTTCCCTTATAGGTAGTGCTATAAGTTTTTCAATAGACACACCTTGTTTTAATGCTTCTACACACCCATCATAGTAGCTCATAACCATCTGCATCATACTGAGCTGTTTTTCTAAGGTAGTATACGTATCTACTTCGTGGAAAGCATCTTGATGCAAGAAGTCCTCACGTATAGAACGTGCTGCCTCTAACTTCAAACGATCTACTGCTGATAAGGCATCAATCCCTACTAATTTCACTATTTCTTCCAGTTCAGATTCCTCATGTAAAAGTCCCATCAAACGACTTCTTAACTCCATCCACTCTGGTCCCACTGTTTCTTTGAACCACTTACTTAAATGGTCCACATAAAGTGAATAACTGGTAAGCCAATGAATAGCTGGGAAATGTCTTCTATAAGCTAAGTTCGCATCCAGTCCCCAGAATACTTTTACGATACGGAGTGTCGCTTGTGATACTGGCTCTGAAATGTCGCCTCCTGGAGGGGATACTGCCCCGATAACAGAGAGTGCTCCTTCCCTTTGATCTTGACCCAAGCAACATACACGCCCTGCACGCTCATAAAACTGTGCCAAGCGACTTCCTAAGTAAGCTGGATACCCTTCTTCACCAGGCATCTCTTCTAGTCTACCTGACATCTCCCGAAGTGCTTCTGCCCATCTCGAAGTAGAATCCGCCATTAGTGCCACAGAATAACCCATATCTCTATAATATTCTGCTATGGTAATCCCCACATAGATTGAAGCCTCCCTCGCTGCAACAGGCATATCTGAAGTATTTGCAATAAGTACTGTACGCTTCATCAAGGAATACCCCGTTTTGGGGTCCATAAGTTCTGGGAATTCATTGAGTACATCTGTCATTTCATTCCCACGCTCGCCACATCCTATATACACCACAATATCTGCATCTGCCCACTTAGCCAATTGATGCTGTATAACGGTCTTCCCACTTCCAAAAGGCCCTGGTATTGCAGCCACGCCACCTTTAGCAATAGGGAAAAGTGCATCAATAATACGCTGTCCTGTGACCATCGGTGCATTGGGTGCAAATTTTTCTTCATAAGGACGTGCTCTACGCACTGGCCATTTTTGTAGCATGGTTATGCTTACTATTTCTTTTTCATCTTCTAGCGTCGCAATGGTTTCTTCAATGGTAAAATCCCCTTCAAAAATCTCCTTTACCTGACCTCTTTTATTGGGCGGAACCATTATTTTGTGTCTAACAACTTCTGTCTCTTGAACAATGCCTAAGACATCTCCTGGCGCTACCTTATCACCTACTTTTACCACTGGTTTGAAATGCCATCTTTCATCCCGTCTTAAAGCAGGTACTTCAACGCCTCTTGTTAGACTATTTCCAACTTGTGCGCGAATTGCTTCAAGGGGTCTTTGAATCCCATCAAAAATACTACTCATTAATCCCGGTCCTAATTCTACACTGAGTGGTGCCCCTGTAGAAGCCACATAAGTACCCGGCCCGAGTCCTGAAGTTTCTTCATATACCTGTATCGAAGCTTCGTCCCCATGCATTTCTATGATTTCTCCAATAAGGCGTTCTTCACCTACACGTACCACATCAAACATATTGGCATTTTCCATTCCTTGAGCTATAACAAGAGGTCCTGCTACTTTTTTTATGGTGCCACATTCCATGACCTTCTCACCCTCTTTAATCTTTTAATGGTTAAATAAAATAGCTGCTCCAACAGCTTTTTCAACAAATTTCTTCACTCTATTAGTCCCTACTCCTGTATTATCGCAAGCTCCTGGAATAGGAATAATCGCTGGTAACGGTAGCTGTTCATAAGACTTTAATTCCTTTTGTAATGCTGTAAAAAGAACTTCTGTTATATAGATAATCGCCACTTTTTCTTCTATCAGTTGCTTCATAAGCTTTCTCGCTTCGTCTATTTCTTGTACTGGATAAAGCGATAACCCCACGGCTCCAAAACCATAGATGCTATCATAGTCACCTATTACACCTATTTTATACATACATTGTCCTTACCCTTTCCTTAAGCACTTCCTCTGATAAATGATTGCTTTTACCTGCTAAGATCATCCGAACTACTTTTATTTCATTTTCCCGTGCTAAAAAATAAGCTATCACTGGTGCAATGGTAAAAGGATTGGTTTTTTGTCCTTTGATAAACGTTAAAAGCTTTTCATCACACCACTTTTCTACCGCTACAGGCGAGCTTTTCATAGCCTCACATACTTCTTTATAAGCTGTCATCTCTAAGTAAATGCTCAAGCCCTCCACACCTTTTAGTGTGGCATTTTTTAAACTTTCAAAATCTAAGGTTTCGCATCTTACCAATGTATGGTCTAAGAAATAAGCATCCTTATGGGTCATGGCACTTCTCATAGCCATTCGTATATTGATCATGGCAATCTTGAGTTCCACATACGCTTGTATAAAAGGCTCCGGCCTTGCCTTCCCGCGTTCATAGATAACTTGTAAAGCCCTTTGGTCAATTAAGCTATCCGCAAGACTACTATCCCCTGTTCTAAAAAGTGTTTCATAGGCCTCCGTAGCACATAAACGCATCCATTCAGGTAATGCTTTGAATTCTCTTCCTTGAATCTTCTCTTGAATAAATGTCTTAGAAAGTGTCCCATCATTTGTAAAACTTCTGGGAAATGCTTTATTTAAATACGCTTGTTTGATAGCTGCTTTCAAATTGTGAAAATCTTTTTCGATTAAAAACACACTAAACACCGAAAGGTCTGGCATAAGTTCTTTCATAAGTTCCCACGTTTGGTCTCGCTGCTCTTTTAAAAGCGCCTCAACATTCCCTTCTACCCTCCTCCATCCCTTATCCTGCAAAAGATGTAAGCATTCTTCATAACTTTTAGCGCCTATCAGCTGATTAATAAAAGAAGTAGTGAGTAGACCAAGCTCCTTTGTACGAATACGGGCCACAGCATATGCATATAATTCTTCTTTCATGTGGCACCTTCCTTTCCTCATTTCTTTTATCCAAATAAATACCTACCTACTTCATCTTGCAGCACTTCCTTTTTCTCTAGAAAAAGTGCATCAAAAGAGCAGTTTTCTTCCACATCACCCTGCTTTAAAATAAAGCCTCCTTCTAGTTCCCGTTCACACTTACCTATTTTGAGTTGTAACGTTTCTAGTGCCTCCATGAACCATTCAGGTAGCCTATCATAATCTTTGCTAGTAAAAAGGATAGTGCCTGAACTTTCCTTGGCATACTTCTTAACTAATTGATGGAGGACTTTGAAATAGTCCTCCTCATCAAGGACATTTAAAGATGCTCTTGCTTTTTGTAGTAACGCCTCTATCATTTCATACTTGCCCTGTAAGATTATTTTCTTCTCATGTAAAAGGGCTGCTGATTCTGCTCTTTGTAGCACACTTATCCTCTCTTTTTCCAGTGCAATCTTTGCCTTCATTTTGATGTCATTTCTCTCCGTTTCTCCCTGCATCTCAATCACTTTCACTTGCTGCTGTGTTTCTTCTATAAGCTTTCTAACTTTTTGACTAGATTCTTCTTCTATTTGACCTAATAGTTTTTCAAGATCTGTCATTGCAATCCTCCAACTCCTGTAATGGCTAAGATAGAGATAAGTAACGCTAAAATAGCATAGGTTTCAACCATAGCTGGGAAAATCATAGCTTTACCAAACTGCTCAGGTTTTTTCGCTACAACACCAATACTCGCTACAGATGCTCTCGCCTGACTAATGGCAGAGTAATAACCTACAAAAGCCATTGGCATACATGCTGCAAAGTACAGTAAACCTTTGGTCAAAGACATCTCTGGGCTCCCACCTAATATACCTGTCTGAGATAATGTGATAAACGCAATAAGCAAACCATAAATGCCTTGTGTACCTGGCAAAAGTTGTAAAATAAGTACTTTCCCAAACTTCGTTGGGTCTTCTGTAATAACCCCTGCTGCTGCTTCCCCTGCAATACCTACCCCTTTAGCTGAACCCATACCTGATAACAATGCCGCAAGTGCTGCTCCTAATAATGCAAAGACGATACCCCAATTACTCATTTTCCAAACCTCCTTAAAATTTTTTAATTGTTTGTTTTGTAGGTTGAATCTTTAAATGTATAGTATTTCGTATGAAGCTTATAAGGCATAAATTTACGCCCGCCCCCTTCATAAAACTTACCGAAGAATTCTACATATTGCAGCCTCGTTGTATGCACATACGCCCCTAGTAGATTTATCCCTAAGTTTAAGCTATGCCCTGCTAGAAAAATAAGAATAAACCACACCATACCCAGTGGCCCCACTGCTGCCATACTTGCCATTTTATTTATAACCGTACAGATAACCCCTGTAGCTAACCCTAAGGCTAAAAGCCTTGAATAAGAAAGCACATCACTGAGATAGCCTGTTATGCCATAAAGAGCATAGGCCCCTTTAAGCAAGCGTTTAAAAGGATTACGTGATTCTCTGCCATTAGTCACTACAATGCCCACAGCACAAAGAATAGCTAAAATACTCATGCCTCTTCCCACTGCTTCTGGCCACGTAAAGGAAATACCTATCATATTGGTAAACATCGGTGTAGAAAGGAGTATACCGATACACCCAACTATAATCCCATACCAAAAAACAACATCATACAGTATTGCCTTATAATTCTTTTGCCCGGCAAGGCCTATGAGCTTCATGGTAAGACCTGTTAATAAGTGAATAACTCCCACTAACATAGAAAAGACAAGCATACGCATAGGTTCATTAACTGGGAAAAACCATAGTGGTGGGATTATCACCTTATGTCCTATAAAAGTTTGTGAAGCCACGTCCACTATATCTCCAAAGTAACTTCCAAACATCGCCCCCCAGAAAATCGTAGAAATCCCACATATAAAAAACATTTTAAGAGCATTTTTCATACCTATCTCTAGCTTCTCCTTATACTTCCATAGAACGAACCCACATCCCAAGACCATCATCGTTCCATAAGCCACATCTGATAACATAAGGCCAAATAAAACGTAATAAAAAAGAGCCGTAATCGTGGTAGGATCTTTTTCACCTTTTCCAGGTGGACTAAAAGCTTCTACAACGCTTTCAAGTGGGGCTACAAAACTATTGTTTTTCAAAAGAACAGGTACTTCTGCTTCCTCACTAGGCTCGTCGAATTCTACAGCTACTTGGAACTGCATCTTTATTTGTTTTTCAAAAAATGGACTTGTATCTTTGGGTATATATCCCCTTAGTATCATCATCTGATCTGACTCTAGCAACTGTGCCGTCGCCTCGTATCTACCTACTTTCATCTTTTCATAATCTACTAGTAATGCCATCCTATCTCTTAATGCAGCATAAGACTTAATGTTTTCAACCGTGCGTTCTACCGCTTCTTCATTTATCTTTATTGCCTCTGTGATAGCTTCTATCTCTTGCTTTGGGATGCCCTTCAGTTGGGAATCTGGATAAGTAAATCCTAAACCTCTAAGTTTCTCTAGTACTTGCTCCTCCTGGTACTTTAGGCCCAGAATGAAAAAATAACTTTGTTGTTTATCTGTCTGAATACACTGTATGTATAGTAATTGCTCTTCTCCTAATTGTGCTTTTAACGTTTCTTCTGACCATACTGCTGGCAATGTTCCTATAAAGCTGACTATTTTCTGCGTTCCCTTGAATGCTAGGGGTATATCTAAAGACTCCCACTGACTGAACATTTCCTGTTTATGAAGTAATTGTAGTTTCTCTGCCTTTAACGCCTCAAGTTGTTTGACTGCATACTGTATGTCTTCTACCTTTTTCTTTAGTTCCTCATACTGCGCCTCAAAAGCTTCATAATCCTCAGCTTTAAGCTCTCTTTTCCCCTCAAAAAAAGCCAATGGTTTTCGCTTAGAAGGTACATAAGTTTCTAAAATGCCTATCGTATCCTCCGCTAATGCCCCACACCGCTCTGCTGTCGCTTTATTTTTCAAGACATCTTCTTTGTAAAAATAGGTATCATCCGTTGGCAAATCTATTATTTCAATATTTCCTTGTCTTTGTAGCCACTTCATTAAAGGCTTTTTTTGCTTTTTTAGTCCATAGATATGAACCAGTTGCATCTGTGCTACAGCCATGCGTAAACACTCCTTTTGTCTTTTCCCTATTCAAAAATCTTTGAAATAATGAACGCTATCACTTCTTTTTCTTTATCCTCATTTTCTACACGAAGCTTTTGTATTTTTTCTTGTGCGCTTATGGTACTTTGGGCAATCATTTCTTTTCTGTATTGATCGCTCCATGCCAACGCTTTGTCTTTTTCACTCGCTAATGTATCCTCTAATTCTTTGGTAAGCTGCTTTTGCTTTTCTCTTGTGGCATCAAGTTGTTTTCCCCGTTCTTCTACAATGTTTTTTTCTTGGTGATTAAGATGCTCTTCCTTTTTTTTGATGGCTTCTACTGTCTCTGCAAAACCCATTACCCAACTCCTTTATTCCAATTTGATAATGCCCTCTATTTAGATTATACTGCTTTTATAATAATTGGCAATATACAGAAAAATTATTTTTTCAAATAAAAAAGGCTGCAACTATTTCTAGCTACAACCTTGCATTTACTACATAATCTCTTTATTAAAATGTCCTCTTGTGTCTGTTTCCTGATTAAAGGCGGCATCATTCATAGTACCCTTTAATTTACTTAAAGCTGTATGAATAACTTGCTCTACCTGCTCTTTTGATTCAACTGTGAAGTTTAATCTGAATGCTTCCACTCCTTTGATGTTTTGCATCTCGTCTAAAAGATTAAGGGTCTTTCCATTAAGAAGCGTGGTCGTACAATCCTCATGAGCAATAATAGGGAATGTTCCGTGCTCATCTTTTAACTCATAAGTCTTCTTTTTGCAAATACCACATTGATCCATCTTTTTCATCGGACAGTATTTTGTAAACATCATAGGCGCCCTACCATATACAATCATTTCTAGTGCAGGATAGCCTTCATTTTCTTCATAATAAGCACCTACTAAATCTTCAATTTGGCTTTTATTCAATTCATAAGATAAAGTGACGCGTTTTGCTCCTAATTTATAAAGTTCATAGCAGCTCGTCGCATTCACCACATTGAGCGAATAGTCCGTAACAAAAGGATTCGTTTTTCTGTAATGATAAATGCCCCCATATCCTCCTATGAGTAGTTGGCCTTCTTTGTCTTTATAATCATTCTGATTTCTTCTCACAACGTTTTCAAAATAAACTTCCTGAATGCCCGCGCTTATACACGCAGCATACTGCTCCTTGGTGGTCACAGTAGCTGTAAGGTATGGTTGCTTCGGTGCAAAGCTTATTTTTTCGTTTACGTTTAAGTCCTTCGTTCTTTTGTTTTGACTATTAATCTTTAAGTCGTATAATGCCTGTACAATATCTCTTCTTGCTGCATTTAACAACTTCGCTGGAACGAATGCATTCCATCCCTCAAACTCTACATGATTCAGTTCAAATAACGTATCATTTAATCTTGAAAGTTGCTTGATGACCTGCTCTTTTGTTGTTGGATTATTGATGGCTTCACCTAGTACTTCTTCGCTTTCATATAGATAATTAAATCCTAAGCCCTGAGCATCTATGATAAGCTTTGCATCTGGATAAGCGTACACTTTCATATCTAGTTTAAAACGCTTAAACTCTTTTTCTAATGACGCTTCTAACTCTTTGTAGTATAAAGCATCCTTCGATGTATAAACGACGTCACCCTTAGATAATTTTTCTTTGATTTTGATATAGCACACACGATCTGCTTTATTGATTAAATTACCCTCTTTATCGTACAGTTTTGCAACCGTTAGATTTACATCTTCATCGTTATGACTGATGCGGATAATATCGTTTTGATTTAAAGTGTGTTTCAGTGTTATTTCGTACATGTCTTTATGGGTCTTGCTAATATATCCGATCTCATAACCCACGTTATTCGGTCTTGAGACGTTTGTAATATTTTTCTTATCTTCGTGGAATAAATAACCTTTAGTGAAAGTTCTATTGAATGTTTTCTTCAGATTTTCTTTATCTGCTTCAGTTATTTTATGCTCTAATGCCATGCGATATCTTGAGACTACATTCGCTACATACGCTGGCTCTTTCATACGCCCTTCTATTTTTAAAGAATCAATTTCCTTTAAATCATCGATGTGGTCGATTGTATTTAAGTCCTTTGTCGATAAAATATAGTTTTCACCTAAAACAGTATCCGTTGTCTTATCAATAAGTTCATATGGCTTACGGCATGAGCCTACACATCTTCCGCGATTCCCACTTCGATAGCCAATTAATCCAGACATGAGACAGTTCCCAGAGTATGATACACATAACGCACCATGAACAAAAATTTCTAAAGGTATCTTCGCTATTTTTTTAATCTCTTTTACCTTTTCGATTGGAACCTCACGAGATAGGACCACCCTTTTAGCACCAAGTTCTTTAAATAATAACGTGCCGTCTAGATCATCTATTCCCATTTGAGTTGAACAATGTGCTTCCATATCCTGAAAGTTTTTAACGATATAATCGAAAGCAGCCAGATCCTGAACGATGACACCATCCACACCGATTTCATTTAAGTCTTTTATCTGCTGTTGCATCTCTTCAACTTCATTTTCGAAAATAATAGTATTCATTGTCACATAGATTTTAACATTTCTCAGGTGGGCATATATCACAGCCTCTTTTAACGATTCTAAATCAAAGTTAGATGAGTAGGCACGCGCACCAAATTTTTGCATTCCTAAATAGATTGCATCACAACCATTAGAAATTGCAGCTTTTAAAGCTTCCATACTTCCTGCTGGCGCTAATAATTCTGTCATTTTTTCTCTCCCTTGTCGCTCATTCATTATTTTACATTCATTTTAGCATTCTAATAAACTTATGTAAATAAGTACATAGTAGCCATCTTTTCACCTTTTTTCTACATTATAGCCTATCCATTTAACTTTTAAAACCTCTCTCCACTCACTATTCTACCCTTATCTTTTTTGTAGCTATTCTGTTTCCGAAGGATTCATCATGTTCTACAAATAACATGGTAGGCTTTTCTTTACATAGAAGTTCTTCAATTTGCATGTAGGAGATAACATCTATAAAATTCAGGGGCTCATCCCATATATATAACTCAGCTTCTTCACATAAGCTTTTAGCAATTAATAATTTTTTCTTTTGCCCCTCACTCCACTCCTCGATATGCTTTTGGAACTGATTTTCTTCTAATCCTAATTTATATAACGTATTCTTTAGACGCTCATTGTTAAGCTGATGAGTGGCAATAAAGTGATTAATGGTTCCCTTTAAAGACGATGTATCTTGAGCAATGTAAGAAACCTTGGCTGTTTGTTGTATAAATCCTGTATGTTCAATATTCTCTCCTAGCAACACCTTGATGATACTTGACTTACCACATCCATTTTTTCCATATAACCATATACGTTCGCCTCTTTTTATATCAAAACTTAGTGGTTGAAAGATTGGTACGTCATCATATACCACTTGTAAATCTTGTACTTTTAAGACTTCCTCTTGTGTACCAACTAAGTTGTTTAACTTAAGTTCCTCTATCACTTCTATATTCTTAAGCAACTTTGATTTTTCTACAATCGCCTTATTCTGACGCGCCTCAATGCACTTTGCACGTTTCATCATCTTGGCTGCTTTGTGTCCGATAAACCCTCTATCAAAAGCACCATTCCCAATTTTAGTTGCCTCTAAACTGTCAGACCATCCTGCTTTTTGTTTGGCTGCATCTTGTAACCTTTTAACTTCTTTTTGCAGTTTCTCATTTTCAGCTCTTTCAAAACCATCTCTTCTTTCTTTATTCACTAACCACGTAGAAAAATTTCCTTTTTGGATTTCTATATTGGCTTTATTAATGGACAGTACATGATCTACTACCTCATCAATAAACGTTCGGTCATGGGAGATGATGATGAATCCTTTCTTACTTGCTAAATACCTAGCAACACACGCTCTTCCCTCTGCATCTAAATGATTAGTGGGCTCATCAATCAATAAGAAGTGGTTTTTCCTTAAAAATAATGCTATTAATAGTAATTTTGTCTGTTCTCCGCCACTTAACGTATCGAAAGATCTTGTGAGAATAGCTAGGTTTAGATTCATTCGTCGAACTTCTTTTTCTATCCATTCATTAATAACATAACCATCGTGGTCAATAAACTTTTCTAAGACCTCTCCATAAGCTTCAATCTGCTCATCATCTTCCATGTATTCCTCCAGGCGTTTTTCCCACAGGGCAAACGGAGCAATAGCTTCACGTACAACCTCTAAAGCTGACAATTTTTTATCCTCTACATCAATGGGAAAATACTCAAATTTTACTGGGCTGGTAATTCTCCCTCTATATTCATAAACTTCCATCAGAAGTTTTAAAAACGTTGTCTTCCCTCTGCCGTTGCGGCCTATAAGCCCTAACTTCCAGTCTGTATCTAGACAAAGGGATACATTTTTAAAAATATCTTGTTCATGGGTATCAAAATGAAAACTTAAATTTTCTATACTAATCTGTGCCATAAATTCATCTCCTTCTAAACAAGGAAATTTCACATAAAAAAACTTCCTTAATTTTAAATACATCCACTACTTTAAAATTAAGAAAGTTATATTGTAACTGTTATTAACCTACACCAATAAGGCTAGCATTAGCCCATTTATTTAGGATGATATGATTACACGTAATCTTATTCTTAATCCAAAGTAGTTTATAGGCATACAAATAAAGCATTTCTAAAATGCCGTATTCATACCATCGAAACTAACTTTATCATTTTATTAGAATAAGATTATTTGCTCATTTTATCCTGTCACCTCTGCCGAATTTAATACCCTTAATATACATTACCACTACTTGGTTGTCAATGTGCTTTAAATTGATTTATTACTCACTATAAATATTAAAATTTTTAAAACAAGTATTGACTCTATAGTTACAAGAGTGTTTTAAGATAGAACGGACAAAAATATTGGAGGAATAAGGAAACATGTTAAAACAATTTTTAAAATATGCTATTCCCTCAGCCCTTGCCACGTTTATATCTTCTCTATACACTGTAATTGATGGCATTTTCGTTGGAAAAGGTGTAGGGGATCTGGCATTAGCTGCTGTAAGTATTGTATTACCTTTTATTGTCATGTTATTTGGCATCGCATCTATGTTTGCTATAGGAGGGGGCACTCAAGTTTCAAAATATCTCGGGTCCGAGGACACTGAAAAAGCTGTTACTATTTTTAGACAAGTTTTTAAAGTACTTCTTATTGTAAGTGGTTGCATAAGCTTATTTTGTATTATATTTGCTAAACCTATTGTAACTTTACTAGGGGCTACAGAAAGCTTAAGTGGTTTAGCTACAGAATATTTAAGATATTATGCTATTTTTTGTATCCCCAATCTGATAGGTATTGTCCTCAGTAGTTTCGTAAGGAATGATGGAAGACCTAGGTTGGCAATGATTTCTGTCGTGCTTGGTGCCATTACTAATATTGTTTTGGACTATATCTTTATATTCCAATGGGGATTAGAACTCAAGGGTGCTGCTATTGCCACAGGTGTTGGCCAACTTGTAACGGTAGGTGTACTGCTTCCTCACTTCTTAGGAAAAAAGGGCTATCTTACCTTTGGTAAGGTGCATCTCAATTGGGAGGATTTAAAAAGCTTTTGTAAAATTGGCTTTCCTTCATTTTTAGCGCAGATAAGTTTTTCAGTAGTTGTCCTAATTCATAACATACTTATAGTAAAAACTATGGGAGAACCTGGCATTGCAGCTTACAGTGTTATCAACTATATTACTAATAATACGTATATGGTTCTATATGGACTAACTTTAGGCTTGCAACCACTAATTAGCTATAATTATGGACGTCACGATGGTGAGCGCATGCTTGGTTTTTACAAAATGTCATGTGTCGCAGCAACTTTCATTAGTTTAACTTTTGTGGGTATCAGTTTCTTATTTGGAAAAAGCTTAATAAGTATTTTTACAGAGGATACTCATATTATCAATATAGCTTATATGGCTTTACGTATATCAAGCTTTAGTTATTTTGCTATTGGTATCAATCTGAATACATTGGTGTATTATCAGGCTTTAGAAAAGCCAAAGTATTCTAACTTAAGTTGTATCTTAAAATCTGTAGTCTTCTTACCACTTGGCCTTATGCTTTTATACCGTGTATTCGGTGCTAATGGCATATGGGCAGGAACTCTTATAGCAGAAGTGCTAACTTTAATAACCATTAGTGTGGTGGCTAATATAAGAACTTCTACCAAGGCAGTTCTGCATCTCAAGTCTACAAGTACTACAATCTCATAAAAGATAGGTGGATTAAATTAAAATATGGATAAATGGTTTTCTATTGGAGAAGTTTCTAAATTGCACAATGTTTCCGTTCAAACTTTGAGGTATTACGATAAAATAGGGTTATTAACACCTTCCTACGTCAATGAAACAACCGGATATCGCTATTATTCAAAAAACCACTTTATGATGATAGGATTTATCAAACAGTGTAAGACTATGGGATTAACTTTGGAAGAAATTAAGGAACTCGTGAACCACTATACCTCTATAGAGGCTGTGTTGCAAATTATCAGTACGCAAAAAGAATTATTTGCTAAAAAGATAGAAGAAATGATTCAAATCCAAAATAATATAGAAGTCCTTCAGCATAAGATTCAACAAACACTTAGTGAAGGCATTAGCAAGGTGTTTATCTCAACCTGCCCTGAAAGATGCTTTGTTAAATATAACACTACTCAAAAATATACTGAAGCTTTTGAAATAAAGCTAACTGAAGTAATCAAAGAAAGTGAAGTACAATATGGAATGGTCTATAAAGAATTAGTTTTTGCCACTGATTATTCACAGTTCAAAAAAAATAAAAAAACTAATTATAATCATATGATGATTGCTTGTGGTAAGGAAAACAAATCCCATATAGCAGAATATGTTATTTTACCAGCGGGTGATTATTTAACTCTCAATTTTGATGATGACTTCAAGGGTACTAGTGCTTATTATAATCAACTTACTCAATATATCGACCAAAACCATTTGCAAGTTGGCGATACCTTTTATGAGACTTATATGATTACAAGGGTAGATGCTAACAATAGAGAAACTTCCTTAGGTAAAATTCAAATACAAGTTTTAAACTCTGAAAACAATAAAGACGCTCCCTCTGCCAAGAAGTAGCGTCTCTCATTTAAATGCATCTTATCATTCATGTTTAAAGTGAGGTTTTTCTAATAGGAATCCATACTTCAAATACTGCATTCATTGGGTCTTGGTTTAAATACACCTCAATGTCTGGTGCATCTGCATATTGATAGCCTGATGTTGGTAACCATTCTGTTACTGCTCTTTTTTCAATTTCTTGAATAGCTTCTGGCATTTGCCCCGTCCCTGGAAATACTGCCCATGTACATGCTGGCACTGTATATACTTCTAGCCCTTCTGGCACAGCCTGATTCGTCTCAACGCCTATATAATAAGACCACTGATCTAAATGCTCCATACATGCACTAACCCCTAGTACGCCTTTTGAATGCTCATCCATTACTGATACAATCTGGCCTATCTTACCACTTTGGCCTACCTCTTGCCAAAACAGAGGTACTTTAGTAAAACACTCCTCTACATTTTTAGCTAAGTCAATTTTTGCTCCAACTATTCTCATTTCTTCTTTTTTGACAATTCTATATTCCATTTCTGCCACTCCTTTAATGGTTATTTTAAAACTAATAGGGGGATAGGCTTTAAGGAAAGTTCCTTCTTTCTGCGCTACTGAAGGTGATACTTCATGCACTTTTTGAAAAGCTCTATTAAAAGCGGTAGGGGATTCATACCCATAGCGTAATGCTACAGCAATAACCTTACCTCCATTCTGCAAATCAAAAGCAGCCTTCGTAAGTCTTCTATTTCTAATGTATTCCGATAAAGATACTCCTGCTATGTACGAAAACATCCTTTGAAAATGATACGTTGTACAACATGCAATCTGTGCTGCTTTCTCATATTCAATTTCTCCATCTAGATTCTTTTCAATATATTGTACTGCCTCATTAAGTTGTTGTAACCATTCCATTTCCTATTCTCCTTATGAATCTTAGTATAGTTGTTTACTTATACAAAAACCTCTCATTTGATGCACAAATATGAGAGGTCCTGGTCTATTTTACATATTCACTTATTTAAAATCTGAAATCTCTTTTTCTATCTCTTCACTTAAGGTATTGGCTAACCAGTTCTTGTGGTAAGGTTCACCGTACCTCTTTAAAGTGAAGCTTTACCCACTTCTTTATTATCTAACCATTCCGTTATCTCTTTATATGTTCTTACTTCTAGTACTTCACCATTTTTATAACTGCCTTTATTCTCTTGTTTATTGAACCATATGGGGAAAATCTTCGCATTTTGTGCCCCTTCTACATCATATTTAAAACTATTGCCTATATAACACACTTCATCAGCATTTAGTTTTAGTTTTCTTAATGCTAATTCAAAAATTCTTTTATCTGGTTTTCTAAACCCATATTCACTTGTAGAAATAACAAATTCAAATCTGTTGTCATTTATTCCATAATTTCTTAATTCTTCTCGAATAGCCTCTTCCGAAAAAGACGAATTACTTAATATAGCCTTACGAATCCCTCTACTTTCTAGTTCATCTAAAAATGTCAAGATGCCCTCCATCGTTTTACCTATAAATGCTTTTTGATTAAAAATATTTTCTACTTGAATTGGTTCTATATCAAAAGATACGTCATGCATTTCATAAAGAAATCTTTGGAAAGATCTCATACTATATTCAATACCCTTACTTTCTCTAGCATCATTGAAAAGTTGTCCCATTTCCATAGCATAAGATTGTATTTCTTCTGCTGTAACATTATTAGGATTATTTGCAATCTGCAAGAGGGCCCTTGTCCCCTCTAATGGGTGACTTTTTATGTACTCTATCAGTGTATCTCCTGCATCAAATAGCATTGCTTTTATCATTCTTACGTCCCCTTTTTTTTCTTTATCTTTAATTAATTTCGACAAAAAAAGTTGTAACTATTGCTCCATACATGCACTCCCCCTAGCACTCCTTATGAATCTTAGTTTAGTTGTTTACTTATACCAAAACCTCTCATTTGATGCACAAATATGAGAGGTCCTGGTCTATTTTTCATATTCACTTCTTAACTCTTTTACTTGTTCAAGCCCTAAGCCAGTTTTCATGGCTATCGTTTCATCATCTAATATATCTAACAAGGCCCTAGCAACTTCTAGTTTACCTTCTATTTTTCCTCTTTCTAATCCTGTACTAAGAAGATTTGCCTTTTCATGGGCCGCATATTCCCTTGCCTTGTACAGTTCAATGGTTTTAGGATCACTACTTAAGAAGTCAAGTTTTTGTTCTGCCATTTTAATAGCTGGTTCCATTTGCATCAACTCCTCTAATATTTCTCTCGATACATCCTTTTCTAAAAAAGTCAGCCATCTTTGTAATGCTTCCTCCTTATAGTTCTTATCTTTTAAACTTCTAAACTTAGGTAGTTCTATAAAATGTATTTCTACTAAATCTGTTAGCATGTAGTCTTTCTCTTGATCTTCCCATAAATGAAATGAACTATGATAATTTTTGGTATCTAGGAATTTAAAATCTAGTAAATTAATCGTAATCACTTTACTTAAATTTCTATAATCTTCTCCTTGTTTAATACCTTCTAAATAAAGTTTTCCCCAATAAAATAGTGTTCTTTTATCCATATTCGCTTGGTCCGTAAGTTGAACTTCGATGTCTATTTGTTCTCCTCTAGCCGTTTTAGCTCTTACATCAATTCTTCCTGTCTTATCTTCAATCAACTGCTTCGTAAGTTCTTTATTCTCTATAATCTCTATCTGTGTAAGTTTTTCTTTTTGAGTACGATTCAGCACAGCATTTAAAAAAGCTATTAATACTGGCTCATCATCTTTTTCACCAAATAGCTTTTTAAAGATAAAATCATTGAGTGGTTTTAATCTTTCCATCTATTTTCTCCTGTAACATATATTTTAGTCAAAATATAGTCATTTTACAGGCTTATTATATCATACTATTCAAACAATGGCACAAAAAATAGAGAGCTTATTGCCCTCTATCTTACTTTTATTAATAATAATATATACCACATTATTATTAATGACTCTAAACCTTACTATTCCCAACACTTTAATCAAAAACCTTATTTACTTATGGTACGGTTCTCCTCACCTCGTTAAGTGCAGGTTTTACTTTTTGTTCTTCCCTAATATCAAATTAAGTGTATTTCCAATTTCATTATCTTCTTTGTCTAGCTCTTCTTGTCTTTCAAATGCTAAACAACTATTTGTTGTATCAATTACCCAAACAAATTGGTCTATAAAATCCATCCCTAGCACACCTAGTACATCAAGATGACTTAAATCTGCAACCCCTGCAGCTAATGTCTCACTTGTGTAAGTCCCTAACTTAA
>JBOFIT010000091.1:0-9669 GCA_051650305.1 Cellulosilyticaceae bacterium | reverse complement strand
AAGCATAAGTCTTTGTGTATACTTGATCTTTTACATAAAAGAATAATCCTATGTGATTCATTATCTGTCTCCTTCTTGCCATTGTAGCCAGTCTTGTATTTTTTGTATCATTTCTTTTGCCATACGTTCATGGGTTTGAAGGGAAGGATGCCCATTAGCCCCCATACCTTCTTCTTCTCTTTGGTCACCAAAACACATGGTTGATACATCTTGATCGTGGCTTTCTTTTTTGTAGTCTTGTACTGCTTCGTCTATTATAGCATAAATGGCTGGTGCCATCCCACCGATCGCACATAAAATCTTAGGGTGTGATCCATTCTTTTCCCTTATTTGTCTTAGCAGTGCTTTGTATGCTTCTTGGAAAGCTTCTGTGCGTTCTTCATAGTCATACTGTAAGTAAGACCTATCATTGGTCCCTAAGTTCACCACGATAAGATCTGGCTTAAACTTCCCAAAATCCCATTGTGTAGTGACTTTACCACGGCTTGCTTTTTCCACAAAATAATCAGCATAGTCATAGACGTCCTTCATCAAGTACTGGGTATTTCTACAATCCTGATCTGTGTAGCTTGAGTATACACCAATCCCCGATACACTGACGCACCCCAAAGCTGCCTTAAAGTAATCTGCTACTCCCGTAGCATAGGTATGTAGCCCATCTTCATGGGCTGGTAAGAAGCCTTCCCCAGGGTCTAGCGCCCCATTGCCATAGCCACAGGTAATGGAGTCTCCCACAAATTCAATGTTGTAACGTCCTTCATAAGGGAGTGGACACAAGTCCCCCTCCCCTTCTATGGCAATTCTTCTAAGTGCGCTTCTTCCATGCTGTGCCTCTGTACGCTTGATTAAGCGTACTTGGTGACACCTGTCTTCATCCCCCTCATAAAGCGTATACCAATGACACCCTTCCTTAAGTTCAAAAACTTTCGTTGCCGTTTCATTATCATCCAGACAAAGAGCAAACCAAGGGGATAGCACATTGCCATTTTCCATCACCCATTCTGCTTCAAGTTCTACTTCTACTTTGCTTCCACGACACTGAAATTGTACCCCTGCACAAGTCCAGTTCATCCACGTCTTATCTTTCTCTACTAGTGTTCTTCCTCTGTAACTTAGTCCCTGATCTTCATGTGTATACAATTGTCTTTTCATCTTCTCATCTCCGCTTATTTAGTTGATTGTCTAATGGTTGCTATACTTTCAAAAAGCTCTTTGTGTTTTTTTATTTTCGTGCCATTTCCGATAACGCACAGATGGGTATCTGTAAGGTGCTGCTCAAGAAGCTTACCTACCTCATGGAATGACTCACAGGTGGTGTTTAGTACCTCTTCTCGTTCTGCAAGGAGCATGTCATCTGTGATCTCACAAAGGTACTTGAGGACTACTTGTTCGCTTTTCTGCTCCATACTAGACGGATAGTCCATCCCACCGATGGTTCCTATAATATAAGACTCCACTTCTTCTTCGCTCATCTGTAATCCTTGTAGATACTCACCCACCCCTTGCCATACCGCTAAAGTTTCTACGAGATGAGGATCGCAGTAAGAAGAAAACATCATGTTGCCATCTCGGCTTATGGTTAATTCAGCACCATAAGCACCGCCCTTAAGTCGTACTTCATCCCATAGGTAGTCGGTGTTTATCAGATGGCTAGCCACATACATACTTCCATTAAAGCCTTCACCCTTTGTACCTAATGGGTCTCCTTTAGCAATGGCCTGCACTTGATTAGATGTCTTGAAGCCCTCACTTTTCTGAGTCGGCTCCAGTGTATACGTATACGTCTTACAGCCTTCATCTGACAAGTGTTTTAACCCTTGTTGGAGTAGCTGCGTAAGCTGTGCTTCATGCTTTTTCTCTGCCGTAGTGCTGATGATCATGCCCTGGCGTCTGATAAGCTTGGTATAGACTTCCTTAAGCTTTGTCGCTATGGTTTCAGCCATTTGGTCATAATGCTTACACAGGTCTGTAATAAACCCATAAAAGGCTAAGCCTGATACCAAGTCTTCGTATACTGCTGCCTTTGAAAAATACGTATAGGCCCGCTTAATGGCACGATATTCCGGTGTACTGGTAAAGCTCTTTTCATAGTCATGTTGCATAAGCTGTAGCAAGTCTCGAAGTTTATCTGGTGCATCAAACCTTGTGCGTAAAAGTATTTCTTCTAAGACGTCCCACGTTTTTTCCAGTCTTGGTGCTAGACACTTGCAGCTTATCTTGAAATAAACCTTATACTGATTGGTGTCTTTGCAGTGGCTATATGCATTCACACTACAGTTAAGACCTCCCGTGGTTTTATTAATCTTATTTTCTAACCCCTGATCGTCATAGTGCTCCGTACCTAAGTAGCTTAAGATATGTGCTAAGAGCCCTACATAAGGAATGTCACCTTGTGGAATCACCTCGCCATCAAAAAGCAGATGGGTGTAGATGATATTCCTAGTCTTTTCTTCATGCCACAACCACTTACACCCTTCGACTGTCTTTTCTTCATACTGAAGGTGTTGAGGTGGCTTAGCGATATCTGCTTTCTTAAGACGTGGCATCACTGCTGCTACTTCCCCATCTACTTCATCCTCTTCATCTTCATAGCGTCTTATAAGGCTTTCTTTGACTTCTTTTACCATACTCTTCTTTACCGTTTGGAGGTGGGCTTTAACTGCTTGCTCTTTGGCTTTGTAAAGTGTGGTGGAAGGCTGTAAGAGTAGATGCATGTAATGCTTATTGTCTAAGAGGTACTTTTGAATAAGCTCTTCAAAAAAGCCTTTGTCTTTGGTTTCTTTGATGGTATCTAACGCTTCTTGGTACCTAAGATGTGTAAAATAATCACCGCCATAAAGGCTACTCATCAAAATATCTTCGCTGTACAGTACCGCTTTTGGCTCACCGCCTCCATCTCCTTCATACAGTCCAAAGGTAATGGTATGAAAAGCTGCATCCACTAAGTCTTTTGGAATCCCTTGCTCCACGAGTACGGTAAGTTCTTCCCTTAGGATTGATTCAAAGCGTGCTTCTACCCCTTCCTCACATTCACTTACCACAATGGAAAAAGTCGGCTGACGCTTACCTGGGTCATAACCTGAATCTCCCATTGCTTTGCCCAAATGCTCTACTTCTATTAGACGCTTATAAAGAGGTGATGCAGCACTTTTAAGTAGCATATGCTCAAGCATCTGAAAAGCTAGACGTAGCTTACCATCCACCGCCTCTCCTACCACAAAGCTCATACCTATAAGTGGTGTAGCTATGTCGTCTTGACTTACAGGGTACTGCTTCTTCCGATAAACTGCCTCGCTAAAAGCATCCTCCTTCTCCAGTTCTGCCACGACGTCTCTTCTCGTCTCATCTTTTAAATACCCACCATCCAAATGCTCAAGAAAGGGCATAATCTCCATATCGCCATATAAGTAAAGGATGGCATTACTTGGGGTGTAGTACTTACGATGAAAATCTAAGAACGCTTCTCTTGTAAGGGTTGTTAGACTTTCTGGGACACCACCTGAATCGTAGGCATAACATGTATGTGGAAAAAGTGCTTTGTGCATCTCATACTCATAGTAAGTACTTGCTTCACTGTACTCCCCTTTCATCTCATTATACACAATCCCATTATACCGAAGGGGTGCGCGCATATGCTCTAATGTATAATGCCAGCCTTCTTGCTCGAAAAGCTTAGAGTCTTCATAAATCTTTGGATGAAGTACCAAGTCCATAAACACATCTACGATATGCTCCAAATCTTTGGTATGAAGACTTGCGCCATAATACATGGTCATATCTTTATACGTACAAGCATTCAGGCTTGTGTTCACTGAACTTTTATCTAATTCCATAAACGTATCTTTAAAAGGGTATTTTTCAGACGCACAACAAACACTATGCTCAATAATGTGCGCTACCCCTGTATCATCTTTGGGTGGTGTCTTAAAACTTATGGTAAAAGCTTTGTGTGGGTCTTCATTCTTTAAGTGGATAAGCTTCGCACCACTTCCAATATGCTCATATACAAAGCCCTGACTTTCTATTTCTTCTAGCCATCTTTCCTCTAGGAGTTTAAATCCATAGTTGATCTCATCTTTTTTAGTCATCAAGTTTTTCATTCTCTTTCTATCATTATTCAATGCTTTTTTAGTCTTACCTTTTGCCATCACCTTAATCATTTCCACCTTTTTTTCCATCAAAAAAAGGGTTACTATACTTCTTTTATAGTAACCCCATCTTCTTAAATAAACAATAGTAAGCTCACAGCCATCATCGCCATCCCAGCGATAAGTCCATAAATAGATAAGTGATGTTCGCCGTACTCTCTCGCTGCCGGCAAGAGCTCATCTATAGAGATAAAGACCATAATGCCTGCCACTGCTGCAAAGATAATACCAAAAGTCATTTCATTGAAAAGCTGCTTTAAAAGGATAAACCCTATCAAGGCACCTATTGGCTCTGACATGCCCGATAAAAAAGAATAAAGAAAAGCTTTCTTCTTATCACCCGTAGCATAATAAATAGGTACTGATACAGAAATCCCCTCAGGTATATTATGAATCGCAATGGCTACTGCTATAGGTAATGCGATACTCATATCATCCAAAGCAGAAATAAACGTTGCTAAACCTTCGGGGAAGTTGTGGATCCCTATAGCAAGCGCCGTCAGTATACCCATACGATAAAGCCCTTTTTTCTTTGATTCTTCCTCATTCATCCCCTCCACAGACTTTACCTCATGGGGATTCTGTGCACTAGGAATCAGTTTATCGATTAAGGCGATGACTGCTATCCCACCAAAAAATGCGATAACCGTTAACCACTTCCCTGGTTTCTCTCCTATGGCTGCGACTAGCGAATGTTGTGCTTTTGCGAAGATTTCCACCATGGAAACATAAATCATAACCCCAGCTGAAAACCCTAGGCTAATAGCCAGAAACTTTGTATTAGTCTTTTTGGTAAAAAAAGCGATACAGCTACCTATACCCGTTGCTAACCCTGCAAAAAGTGTAATCAGAAATGCTACTAGGACTTGTTCCATGATTTAAAGCACCAAACTTGGAGGGGTATATACCCTTGCTCCTAATTCTGTATCTAACAAATAGAGGCCTTTGCCATCTTGCCCAAAAAGCTTATATTTCTTGATAAGCTCTTCTGCATTTTTCTCTTCTTCTACCTGCTCTTTTATAAACCAATCCAAAAACTGCATCGTTCTAAATTCTTTCTTACCCATTGCCACTTCATAAATGTGGTCAATAGATGCCGTCACTGTACGCTCATGCTCCAGTGTTTCTTCTAAAGGCGTATGCATATCCTCATATGCCGCTGTATAGGCTGCTATATCTTGTAAAACAATATGCTCACCATTATTTTGTAAATACTTCATAAATAACATGGCATGGTCTTGTTCTTCTTTTGCTTGGATGAAAAACCAGTTAGCAAACCCTGATAAGTTCACTTCCTCATAGTAATGTGAAATAGCTAGGTACAAATACGCTGAATACAATTCTTTGTTGATTTGCTCATTCATTAATGTGACAACTTCTTGTGCTAACATAAATACCCCCTACTTTGATTTATTATAAAACATTCTTTACTCCATAGCCTCTAAAGGCCTTTCAAAGAGCTGTCGAATGGTTTTATACTTGCCAAAAACAACGACGATATCTTCTTCTAAAATACACGTATCCCCTGTAACTGTGGTGAGCATTTCCCCACTTCTTTTGATCAGTACGATTTGCACTTGATACTTTGCTTTAAGTCCTGACTTTTCAAGTGGCGTCTTTTCTAAAAAGTAGGGTACATGATTCATCTGAATTTCTGCCATGACACTTTCCCCATATGTATCCAAAACCATAATCGGATTGGAACCTTCCCCAAACATCATTTTGTTTCCCATGCGTTGAATAAAATGATCAAAGGCTTTTCGAATACCCGTAAATCGTAAGACCACATAAATAATTGAAATAGCTGGGAAAATAATAAAGAAGATTCCCCATATGCCTTCTATTTGTGAACGGGATAAACTAATGAAAATGTTGACGATGATCGATACAATGGTCACCGTAAAAGAATACCCAAAAAGCATAGTCATACGTGCTAGCCTTCTGCGAATCTTAGATGATGTGATGAGTTCACTTTCTGACGTGGTATACCCACTATTGGTCAGCATAGATATCACCTGAAATCTCGCTTTTTCTTGGGTAAGTCCTGTGAGTCTAAAAAGAACTGTAAAAATCTCTGCAATCATCATATAAACCACAATAAAAATAACAAATAAAATAAGTGCACCTACAAGTCCCATCTCTCACCTCCTTTTACCATTATATCATATTTCTGACTTTTCAAAACAAAAAGTCTGTTTTAAGAAAACTTTTATAGCTTTCTTAAAACAGACTTTGTTTTGTACCTTAATTTTTATGAAATAATATCGATGCAATCAATAGGCATGCGATAGGTAACGTCTTTACGTTCAACAATAATTGTGATTTTTTGCTTCAGTGCGTCATCTTCAGAAATCTTACGCAAAAGTTCACGGGTTGGATTGATGGCATAAGGATGACCTACCATACGCAGCATGGTCAAGTCCCCTGCGGTATCACCATAAGCATAGCTCTCACTTAAATCAATGTCATACTTCTCTACCATATCTAAAATGGCTTGATGCTTACTTGCTGCATCCCACATAGGTACCACTTCACCTGTATACTTACCGTTCTCATCTACTTGATAGATGGTCCCTCTAAAATCATCCATGCCATACTTATTGGACATTTCTTGTACCAGTTCTCTTGGTGAGCCTGAAATAGCAATGACCTTATGGCCTTCTGTCTTATGCCATCCGATACGTTGTCTTGAAAAAGTATACACACGGTCTCCTTTTTGTTCGATGACACGCTTTGCCACATAAGCCACTTGATGTGATACCACATCTTGAATCGCTTCTTTATAGACATCTACCATCTTCAGAAGATAAGTGTCATAATCACCTTGTCTTTTGTCCCAATTCAAGAACGCTGGACGTACTTCACTGTACCATTTACTTCCTTCTATGAGCTCATACTTCACCATCTTTTTAAAAACTTCGGTAATAAGCCCTTCACGATAAATGGTTCCATCAATATCAAAAAATGCTGCTGTCGCCATAAGACACCTCCTTCTATAATTATGCATTAGTATAGTCATGTCTGCTCTCCTTGTCAACGTCTTCTACATTTTCCACCAAAAGTCGGGGCACACTAAACATAAATCTAAAACTTATACTTGACAGTTCAAGGCTTTGGATAGGATAATTATAAATTATGCCCTCATGTTACATACATGACTCATGCAAGCAACTCTAAACAATTAAAAACAAAGGATGGTTTATATGTCGTTACAAAATAAAGATGCAATCGAAAAACGCAGAACCTTTGCCATCATCTCTCACCCGGATGCTGGTAAAACAACACTTACAGAGAAATTCCTTCTTTACGGAGGTGCGATCCGTGAAGCTGGTTCTGTTAAATCTCGTCGTTCTCAAAAACACGCGGTTTCTGACTGGATGGAAATCGAAAAACAAAGAGGGATCTCTGTTACATCAAGTGTACTTCAATTCAACTACGATGGTTACTGTATCAATATCCTTGATACACCAGGACATCAGGACTTCAGTGAGGATACTTACCGTACCCTAGTAGCTGCTGATAGTGCCGTAATGGTTATCGACTCTGCTAAAGGGGTCGAAGCACAAACAAAGAAACTTTTCAAAGTTTGTAAAATGCGTGGCATTCCTATCTTTACCTTCATCAACAAAATGGATGCACAAGGTATTGACCCATTAGAACTTATTGAAGACATCGAAAATGCCCTTGGTATTCGTGCTTGTCCTATGGACTGGCCTATCGGATGCGGCAAAGAGTTCAAAGGTGTCTACAACCGTCACAAAAAGCAAATCGAGCTTTTCCAAGACGGTAACCATGGTCAATCTATTGCTAAAGCAATCCAATGTGATCTTGAAGATGAAAGCTTAAAAGAAGTCTTAGGGGAGCACCTCTATGCGAAACTTCTTGAAGACATCGAACTTCTTGATATGGCGGGCGATACTTTCGACTTAGACCAAATCTTAAGTGGTGAACTGACACCTGTCTTCTTCGGTAGTGCGATTACTAACTTCGGGGTAGAGCCTTTCCTTGAAGCTTTCTTAAATATCAGTCAGCCACCACAACCACGTGAAAGTAACCTTGGTGCTATCCAGCCTACTGAAGAATTCTTCTCAGGCTTTATCTTCAAGATTCAAGCGAATATGAACCCTGCACACCGTGACCGTATCGCCTTCCTTCGTATTTGCTCTGGTAAATTCGAAAAAGGTATGATGGTTAACCATATCCAAAAAGGCAAGAAAGTAAAGCTTGCTCAACCACAACAATTCTTAGCACAAGAACGTGCTTTCGTCGATGAAGCTTTCCCTGGAGACATCATCGGTATCCACGACCCAGGTATCTTCAATATCGGTGATACACTATGTGGTGTAAACAACAACCTTCAATACCAAGGTATCCCTCAATTCTCACCTGAGCACTTTATGCGTATTTCTACTGTCAATGCGCTTAAACGTAAGCAGTTCTTAAAAGGTGTGCTTCAGCTTGCTGAAGAAGGTTCTATCCAAGTATTCAAACCTCACTTCACAGGTAATGAAGAAGTCATCGTAGGGGTTGTTGGGGTGCTTCAGTTCGAAGTACTTGAATACCGCCTCAATAACGAGTACGGCGTAGAAATCAAAAAACAAGGTCTTCCATACCGCTTTATCCGTTGGATTGATATGGAAAACTTCGATCACTCAAACTTCAAGCTTCCTTCAGACGTGCTTCTTGCTGAAACTGAAGAAGGTACACCAGTTGTTCTTTGTCAGTACGAATGGTCTATTAAAAAGATTGAAGAATACAACCCTGGTTGTAAATTAACAGAAACACATTTAAATACACGCATGTAGCAAGAAACCCCCTCATATTAACGAGGGGGTTTCTTTGTTAGCAATTACAGCAGCATACACTAATCCAATTAGCATCTTTCATACACGTTGTATCATACGTTGCAAAAGAAATACGGATAGGCTCTGTGCCATACGCTAAATTTAAAACTTCAGCAAAGACTTTAGCAGCTACTTCTTCGTAGTTACTACATACATTGGAAATATCATCATTAAAGAATTGAATAACGACTGGTTCTATAACCACCACGACGCTACCTACTGCATCTTGCTGCATAGGTGGTAAGACCCCTGCCACATTCAGTAAGCCTTTCACAAGTGGATTACACCAGAAAGCTGCCTTCAAAATTTCAACGACTTGCTCCACTGTACTAATCTCAAGATTTGGCATTGGCACAAGTGAACAAGCATTGTACACTTCTGTTGTCACCGTAATGCTTCCAAAATGATACGTCTGTGGTACCACAAGTCTTACTGCTTCAGCTTGCTTCATAAGCGTATCCATGTCGATGCGAAGATTATAATTCCCATCTTCTCCTTGCACTAATTCGCCTACTGTTACACAAGGTGTCTTACCGATTGTACTTGCCAATTGATTCCTTAACGTATACCAAGGTGGTGATAAAGTGACTCCATTACTCATATCGCCAACCTCCTTTAATAAGAGATAGTATACTATATGAGGCATGTCACTAAAATGCTACTGCTATTCTTCACTT